>JAFDKH010000317.1 GCA_019307065.1 Deltaproteobacteria bacterium | reverse complement strand
CGGGGTCCAGCCGACACGCGGGTGCAGGCTTTTCGGCCTTTTCGAAACCGGTAGAATCTCCAAATAGCGCCAGTGGGACTGCTCGGCCCGCTCGGCCAAGACCTTGCGGTTGAACTCTTTTTTTATCCGATCGTAGTCATAGTGGACGGTCAAAGTGCCCAGGTTCGGACCACAGTCCGGGCAGGTCAATTCGACCTGATCGACGGTAAACTCCCTTGCGCAGCTATCACAACTGAGATGTGTCACTTTTTCGGCTACTTCCACATGATCCTCCTGGTTTAGAGCTTAGCAGTTGTGGGTCAGTTTATTACACAACGTCAAGCTCATCAAGCCGACCAAGACATCCCGGATTCGGGTAAGACAGCTATAGTAATCGGCCTGGATGAATAAAATTTGATGATTTTCACTCATGGTACCGATCTGACGGTTCTTGGGAGGTTATATCATGTCTAGAATGATAAAACACCACAAGCTGGCCTGGCTTTGTCTCGGCCTGTTTTCACTATTTACCTTCGCGGCTTGCGGCGGCGGCACGACCAATAACGGTGACGATGGTGACGCCGGTTTCGACGGCTGCCAGGGCAGCGGGCAGCAGTTATTGAGCATCGTCGGCAACCCGACTCGCAACCTGTACCCGGGCGACCAGGAGGACTTGCAGGTAGTTTTCCTGGAGAAATGTGTCGGGGCCGTGGCCAACCAGACGGTCAACTTCGAAATCCAGCAAAACCCGGGCGGGGCATCCCTGAGCAGCGGTACGGCGGTTACCGGGGCCAACGGCCTGGCCAAAGTAACCCTGACCGTTCCCGGCGATTCGATCCTGACTGCCAAGCAGTTCGGCATCTGGGTCTATCATCAGACGGCCGATCCCGACGGGGTTTACTTCACCATCAATCTGAAACCGGTCCTGCGCCAGCTCAACCCGGTCGGGCCGATTAATCTGGATTGCTACGTCAACGAAACCATCGACCTGACTGTCAAGTTGACCGACTTAGACACCAACTCTCCGGTTCGCGGCGTCAATATCGGCTTTGCAATTTTCAATCCACCTCCCGGAGGCGACGCCAGCATTCCCAGCCCGCAGAGTGTAACCAACCTGTCCGGCCTGGCTACGGAGGCTTTAGTGTCCGGCACCCAGGCGACCACCTACCAGGTCGTGGCCGAGGGGGTTACCGACCAGGTCGAAAAAGTTACCTTCAGTATAACAGTCAAGACACGCCGGGTATGTGTCGACAGCAACGACTGCCCCAACGGATTTACCTGTGTCAACGGTGAATGCCTTCCATCCGGCGGAGAAGACTGCACCACCGACGACGAATGCCCCGACGGCTACGAGTGTAAAGACGGGTTCTGCCGGCCGGAAGGCTCCTTGCCGGATTCGTGCAACA
Source organism: Deltaproteobacteria bacterium (assembly GCA_019307065.1). GTDB lineage: Bacteria > Myxococcota > B64-G9 > B64-G9 > B64-G9 > JAFDKH01. The sequence goes on along the minus strand of JAFDKH010000317.1, from coordinate 4,520 downwards.
CCTCAGAGGACTGCCCGGCGGGTTACTATTGCGAAGGTCACGAATGTTATCCCTGCCCGGAAGTCTCGGAACGACCGGAATGCCAGGGCGGCACTGAGTGCGAAAACGACGACGATTGCCCACCCGGCTTCATCTGCGTCAACGGCATCTGTCAGCCCGACAACCCGGTCGATGCGGTTATTCCCGAGTTGGGCGGGCGCTGGTACACCAAGCACTACTTCGACATGTCGGGCGCTTTGGGCGGTGCGTCTGTTTCATCGATCATCAACAAGCTCAACGCCATCCTGAACTACTGCGACATCACCGGGATCGGCTTTATCGACGACCTGATCTGCGATGTGATCGACGAGTACGTACCCGAGTGGGTCGGCACCTTGATCGAGATTTTTGCAAATCTGGTAACCATGCTGGAAGAGCTGCGCTCCGAAGGCGAAATGCAGCTGACCCATTTGAACCCGCGTGAACTGGTTTCCGGCACTGAAGAATGGGAAACCATCATGATTCGCTATCTCAACGCCTGTTGCAGCTGCGGACCGAATGATGAACCCGGCAACTGCTGCAACCCATACCAGCAGCCCGACTGGCCTGAATGCGCCACGATCGATATTACCCGCGACGACCTGGATTACGGCGACGTCGGCCTGGTTGTCAAACCTTTCACCGGCAAAGTCCAAGTCGACGACAGCGGAGCGATTACAAAATACACTCTGTTGATTGATCCGCGTGAAGTCGAGATGGAGTACTCCAAGTTCGTCAGCTTACTGGTCAATCTACTGATTCAGATTTTCACCGGTTACGATGATCTCGGAGACGCCCTGGAAGACATTATCGACTGCGAGGCCATTCAGGACCTGGTCGACGATCTACTCGGCTCCTGGGCGCCCAACATCGAACCGGCTTGTGACGCCTTCAAGCCCAGCGCCGACGACCTGCTCTTGGGACTGCTCAACCAGATCGCCGTCGACTGGAGTTTGCTGGATTTCACCGGCTATGCCACGATCACTACCGAGGACGATCCGCCCTACGGCACCAAGCTGGGCTATCCCAACTATGAAGAAAGCAAAGACGGCAAGTGGGAAGGCGATGTCCAGATAATCCTGCAAGCCGACATGGAAGGGGCCTGGTACGCAGAGCGATAAAAGCCTTTTAAATCAATATATAGCAGCCTGCCTGAATTGAAAAACAATTGACAGGACCACTCAAATGCACCTAGTATCCCGGTGTTTTCAAAACCATCCATAATTTCATGTTTGGCTTTTAATCAAGGAGGAAGAAGATGAAAAAGTTTTTAACTTGTATATTAGTAGTATCGGCATCTGTGGCCCTGGGCCTTTCAGCAATCCATTGCGGAGGCGGCAGCGACGGTTGCACCTCGAACGCCGACTGTGACGCGGGCTATTTCTGCAATCTGTCTACCAAGACCTGCCAGTCTGAAGCCTGTAACCACACCGAAGCCTGCGCCGACAAGTGCGGCGGTGATGACGGCTGCGGCACAGGGACCAACTGTGAAGACAACTGCATCGCCCCAAAAACCTGCAGCGGGGCGCCAGACTATGCATGTGTCGACTGCGTGCCCGATTGTACCGGTCGTGTATGCGGTATGGACGCTAATAACTGCGAGAGCTGCGGCATCTGCACGGCCCCCAAGGTTTGTGAAAACGGCCAGTGCGTCGATTGCGTACCCGATTGCACCAACCGCAATTGCGGCCTCGATCCAAACTGCAACCAATCCTGTGGAACCTGCGACGCCGGCTGGAGCTGCGATGACGGCACCTGTGTCGAGGGCGGAGTAGAGCCCGGCGATCTTTGCCCCAACGGCGAGTCCGACTGCCCGGTCGAGTTCCCAATGTGCCTGAGCTACGGTGAAGAAACCTATTGCTCCAAGGTCTGCACCGGCCTGACCGACACCTCTTGCGGCGAAGGCAACTGCTGTCTGGAGGGTGGCGACAACTTCTACTGCTTTGATCCGACCTTGTGCCCCCAAGTGGGCGAAGGCGATCCCGGCGATCCCTGCCCGTTTACCGGTGACGTGAATGCCGATGCTGACAATTGCAAGGCCGGTCTCGAGTGCCTGGGTATGGCCGCGGCCGACACCAACGGCACTTGTCCGGGCGGCGCGGACAGCGAGTGTACCGACATCGGCGAAAGCTGGAACCCTTCCTGCGTGGGCGGCGTCTGCGGCTCGTCTTTCTGCTCGGAACCATGTGATGCCGGAGCATGTCCCGACGGTTTTAATTGCCAGACCATCTCCGACCTGGGCGATATGTGCGTACCCAATGCCGACTCCGAGTGCACCGATCCGGTCAATAACATAGGCTGTGACGCAGGCTACAAATGCGTTGTATATAGCGGGGCCTTGGTATGCGTCGAAATCGGCGAAAACGAAGCCGGTGAGGTTTGCGGCCCGGATGATGGCTACTGCAAAGCGAGCATGGCCTGCATTGCCTGGGGCGACGCTCCTTACCTGTGCAACCACTACTGTGATACCACCGACCGCAGCGGCTGTCTGAGCGAGTGCAGCCCATGCTGGAGTCCCGAAATAGAGCCCTGGGGCTACTGCTACGAACGGGACTGCTGTGACATGACCAACATGGGCACCGAATGCGCAGCCAACGAGGCATGCTCGATGAGTTCCGATATGGAAGTGTGTCTGGTCGGCTGCTGGGAAAATGAGGACCTGGCCGAGGGTGCAGAGTGTGAAGCTGACGAATGCGGCAAAGGCTTGTTCTGCACCGCCTACCTGGACGAAGACCCGGGCCTTTGTGCCAAGGTCTGCACCATACCCGACGGCGAAGAATGCGAAGGCTCCGATACCTGTCAGCACCAGGGTAACTGTGCCGAAGATTGGGGCGTTTGTTTACCCGAATAAGCTGATTTTCAAGCAAATTTTAGGCCCGTTGCCCTTTGGGTGGCGGGTCTTTTTTGTTTTCTGGAAATAATTTTGGGTTTGACATAAACCCACCAAACCCCCTAGTATGGCCTGAATTCGAAAATCTACATGGTTTGGAGACCAAGGAGTTATATCAACCCGTTGTGAAGGAGGAAGAAGATGAAGAAAGTTCTAACCTGTATGATAGCTGGCCTGGTGCTGTTGACCCTGGGATTGTTCTTGATCCACTGCGGCGGCTCCGGCGAAACTGGTTGTTCGTCCAACGCTGATTGTGCCGCAAACGAATTCTGCGACCTGACCACCAAGAAGTGCAAGCCGACCACCACCTGCAACCATGATGTCCAGTGCGCCAACAAGTGCTGCGGCGACGACGGTTGCGGTACCGGCGCGATCTGCGAAGACAACTGTGCCGCCGGATCCACCTGCAATACAACTACCTGCACCTGTGATACTTGTACACCGGATTGCACCGGTATTGAAGCTGCGGCATCTGCACGGGCGGCAAGGTTTGTGAAGACGGCCAGTGCGTCACTTGCGTGCCCGATTGCACCAATCTCGAATGCGGTCCCGACCTTAACAACTGCCCTGGCGAGAACTGTGGCACCTGTGACGCCGGTTACACGTGCAATAACGGAACCTGCGAACTGGGCGGAGCCATTCCCGGCGATTTATGCCCCAACGGCGACAGCGACTGCCCGGTCGAGTTCCCGACTTGTTTAGGCAGCGGTGATCTGACCTATTGTTCCAAGGCCTGCACCGGCCCGGCCGACATCTCTTGCGGCGCAGGCAACTGCTGTCTGGATCTCAGCGGCGGCGACTTTTTCTGCTGGGACCCTTCTTATTGCCCCGGTGATAGCGGTCCCGGCGACCCCTGCCCGTTTACCGGTGATGTAAATGATGATGCCGATCAGTGCGAAGCCGGTCTAGATTGCCTGGGTATCGCGGCCTCGGATACTAATGGCACATGTCCGGGCGGCGCGGACAGCGAATGCACCGACATCAGCGAAAGCTGGAACCCCTCTTGCGTAACCGGCAACTGCGGCGCGTCTTTTTGCGCCGCAGAGTGCGTCGCCGGCGCTTGCGAAGCCGGCTTCGTTCCCCAGGATATCCCCGACCTGGGATGCAGGTGCGTACCCGAATCCGACTCAGAGTGCACCGACCCGGTCAACAACGTCGGTTGCGATGCCAACCAGACCTGCGCTCCGGCCGGCGGTGCCTCGCTGGTATGTATTGATGCCGGCAGCGTGCCCTTGATGGATGATTGTACCGATAACCCATGTGTCGAAGGCCATGTTTGCATGGCACTGGGTACGGTCGACCGTTGCTATAAGCTATGCGACGCCGATGCCAATACGGGCTGCCCGGGCACTGGTGACTGGTACTGCGGTGGATGGATAGACGTTGATCGCTGGGGTTTCTGCGTGCCAAACGATTTGTGTACCATGGGCGGAACCGAGTGCACCAACATCGACGACGGTCTGGGTTGTATCATCTGGTCTGACGCGTGTGATGAGTTCCGTTGTCTGTTCACCTCCGGCGACGCGGAGGGTGTTGCGTGTTCATACTCCAACTCCTGTCTCGACGGATTGTTCTGCGCCGGCACGCCAGGCGTTTGCACAGACGTTTGCCT
>JAFDKH010000133.1 GCA_019307065.1 Deltaproteobacteria bacterium | reverse complement strand
ATAGGTAGCTGGCCGAGGTGTAGGTCAGCCCGACCGACCGTAAATATCTTATCAATTCTTCGAAATGTCCGACTGTATCGGTAAGAAACGGAATAAGAGGTTCGATACGCGCCCGGACGTCTACGCCCCAGCCCAACAAGCGGCGGATTAATTCGATTCGTTCCTGAGGCTTGGATGCACTCGGTTCGTAGATCTTCGACAGGCTTTCGTCCATGGTCAGCAACGATACTTGGGCATGGATCTTGTCGGTATAGCGCTCGAATAGCTTTTGAAAATTCAGCGGAACCAATCCACGAGTGAAGAAATGGAGTTGACAGCCCTCCTCGAGTACCATCTGCATTGCTTCATGGGTTACTTCGAGTAGCGCTTGAATCGGCTGAAACGAATCTGAAGAAGTGTTGAATAGCACTGATTGGGGCACTTCCCCCTTTTTACGTCGAATTGACAACTCGCGCTTAAGTAATCTTGGGATGTTGGCCCTGACTTTGACACCTTGCTCGGCAGGTACTTTTGGCTTGGTGGGACAGAAAAGACAGCCGAACAGGCAGCCCCTGGCCGGGTTGATTACTGCCATTTCTCTGGCACAGGCCCGCTTGGTGCGCTCGAAGGCCTTATCTGCTTCAACAAGCTCTACTTTTGTATCGGTAACCATTCTAGCTCTCACCACTGTACATATGTATAGTATATGGACAATTTTGAAAGGTGTCAACTTGCTAAAGAAATATCAAGTTTTTTCTTGCACCCGAAATATTCAATGTGTCAAAGTACGTTGTTCTTGAGAGTGATAATTGTACTTGTAGTCTATTTCATTGGCAAAGGAGTGAAAAAGATGAGTATCAAAAGAAGGTCGTTGAAGGTGTTGCTAGTTGCTATTACTGCTTTTGCTTTGGCAATTACCGGCTGCAAAGTTGGCGAAAGAAAAGCCGGTGATAGTTCCAGCAAGGGCGGCGCTGCCAAAACAGCAGCCAAATCGACTGTTTCCGAGAAGGCCAAAGTCGAGTTCTACGTCATGTCGATGTGTCCATTTGGCGTCAAAGTCGAAGACGCGATCGCCCCGGTTATTGCAAAAATGGGCGGTGATATAGATTTCAGCATTGATTTCATCGGTGGCGTAAAAGGCGATAAGCTGACTTCGCTCCATAAAGAGCCCGAAGTCAAAGGTAATATGGCTCAGATTTGTGCGGCCAAATACGCTCCCGAGGGCGCTTTTGACATGGTTCTATGCATGAATAAAAACTACCGTAAAATTCCCAACAACTGGGAAGGCTGTGCCAGGGACGGCGGCTTGCCGGTTGACAAAATCCGCGCCTGTTACGACGGACAAGAGGGCAAGGACCTGCTCAAGGCTTCTTTCGATAAGGCCAAAGCTCGCCGGGCTTCGGGTAGCCCGACTATGTATATCGGTGGTAAGCTCTATCGTGGTGGACGCACCGAGAAGGCCTTCACCCGCGCCATTTGCCAGGCTTTCCCCAAAGATAAGCCTGAAATCTGCAGTTCGATCCCGCCTCCGGTCAAATTCCCGGTGACGATTCTTTCTGACGTTCGCTGCCGCGAGTGCCGGACAGGCATGATCGAGCAGCAGATGAAGTCAATGTTTCCTGGGGCCGAGGTCAAAATCGTCGATTGGGGAACCGAAGAAGGCAAGAAGTTATACACCGACATGAAGCTTACTAAGCTTCCGGTCATGCTTTTCGGTAAAGACGTTCAGAAAGCCGAGAACTATGCCCGCCTGCAGCGTTCTTTGAAGCCGATGGGTGATTACCTGGTGCACGCTCGCTGGGGACGTTTCAATCCGAACAAAGAGATCTGTGACAACAAAAAAGACGACACCAACAACGGCAAAGTTGATTGTGACGATAGCGACTGCGAGCATGCAAAGGCCTGTCGCAAGGAAAAGCCGAAGAAGCTCGAGTTGTTCGTCATGTCACAGTGTCCCTACGGTGTCAAAGCGCTGGATGCCATGAAAGAAGTCATCGATAATTTCAAAAACGACTTCGAATTCCATATAAACTTTATTGCCAGCGAGGAAGGCAAGGGTTTCCGGGCCCTGCACGGCCAGCCTGAAGTCGACGAGAACATTCGTGAGCTGTGCGCCATCAAGCATTACCCAAAAAACTACAAATACATGGATTACATCCTGTGCCGCAACAAGAGCATCCGTTCGCCTGATTGGAAACCCTGTACCGGAGGTAACACCGGGATCGCCACCAATGTCATAGAGAAATGCTTTAGCGGTGACGAAGGCAAGAACCTGTTGCGCAAGAACATCAAGATCGCCGAAGGCCTGAATGTTACCGGCAGCCCGACCTGGTATGCCAACAACCTGCACAAGTTCTCCGGTCTGGATCCCGAATCGATCAAGAACAACCTGTGTCGTTACAACAAGGGCATGGCCAACTGTGACAAAAAACTGACCGGTCCGGACAAGCGCATGAGAAAAGGCGGCGGCGGAGCCTGCAAGTAAACATAACAAATTCACAAAATAAAAAAGGCCCGGAAATTCCGGGTCTTTTTTTGTTTTATAACGGCCCGCGGGCCATAAGATTTATTCCTCTTCTTCTTCTTCCTCGTCGTCCTCATTCATTTCTTCTTGTAATTCGGGGTCGACAACCTGACCTTCTTTGTCGATATTGAGTTTGGCTTTCTTGCGCAAGGCTTCTTCCTCTTTTTTCATTTCTTCTTCCTGTTGCTTGAGCAAGGTCGCAGCAGCAGCCTCTCCGGCCCTGGCTTCCTCTTCTTTTTTACGGCGTTCTTCTTCCTCTTTTTTGAGGCTGGCCAGTTTTTCCAGGCGTTCACGTTCATGTTGTTCTTCGAGTAGCTTAGCAGCCGCGCGAGCGGCTTCCTGGCGCCTTTCTTCGGCCGTGTCGCGTTCACGTCGCTGTTTGAAAGCACTGGGGATGGTCTCCGAGCCAGTTAATTCAGCGCTGTCTCCCATGTCACCAGTATTGGGATTAACTGGTTTGGACGGGGGCTTCGATGGGATTGCACCGCTTTCGCCCAGTTCGTCGTCAATCAGTCGATCGAGTGAACCACTTGATTCCATCCAGGCGTCGCCGCCTTCGTCACCCCAGTCCTGGTCGTCGCTCATCCCATTTTCAGTGATATCCGCTTCCGGGGCAGGCCGGCGAGTGGCTTTCAGGCGCTTCAATAGTCTCCCATGGGCGCCCTTCTCGGCCAGGTATCTTTCACGTTCAGTTTGCCAGAGTTGCCGAATAGTCTCCCAATCAGCCACTTCGCGTTTGAAAGTGTTGCGTTCAGCCTCAACCTGGGCTGGCTTTTTTGACTTTGGCTGAATAACTTGGTCCCAGCCTTCGGTCCCATCCGTATCATCCAGCGGGTCGCTAGCCCAAGCACTAGAATTTCCAAGCACAAGCAGGCCCAAAAATCCAATTGGCCCTAACCGCAGGAACTTGAATATTTTACGGCTTTGCATACATTGTTCTCCGTTACATATTATAATACCACGTTCTAACGCCCAGAAGGATCTGACATATAGTCCCGACTCATGGGATGTCCACGGTAATTGTTACATCCTCGATATTCTGGTTCGCAATAATATTTAGGCCTTGATCCAGGCACCCAATAGCATTCAGATTGCCACCGCCGTCCATGTATTCATATCCTTGAACTACGGCGATAACGTCGTTAGCCGGCCGAATCAGTTGAATAAGAATATTCGGGAAAAAATCCCCGCAACAGTTGAAAACCAGATATTTTGGGCTCGCCTGAAGAGTGTTGATTGTCTTGTCGTCCAGGTCGACGTTGCCGGCAATGATATCGGCACAGCCGAGAATCCGGCCGTCAGCTTGCTGTTTATGTATGATGCGAACATAGCCGCTCTTGGAAATCTCAATCATATCGCGATCAAAGCTAATGTTGATAACTGCATTTCCATAGCCGTCAAGTTCGGAAAATATCTGACAGGCTTCATCGATACAGACAGCGTCTCCAACAGGGGCACACTCTTCGGCATAATTACATGGTTGATGCGGGACGGATGAGTTTGCCCCGCAACTGGTTAGGCTAAAAAGACTGACAAACGCCAGAAGATACCTGGTAGCAAAATACCGCATTTATGACAGATTTTGTACCACGTTGGTCGTATTTGCGCAAGCAGGTCGGATGGAACAGCACGCAGAAAGAGGCCTTAGGCATAGGATCGCATCGATTTTAAAATTAGTTGATTGCCGGAGGCTGACGTAGCAAACTGAGAATTGCATGCCTTCGAACAACTCTAGACCAGCGCCGTGGAAAGACTTTCGTAAGTATTCATTTCCTCTTCTCTGGGCGATTCTTATCGGATTTCTCTTCATGTTGAGTGAAGTGCTGGCGCCGATTCTTGGAGCCTTGTTGATCGCCTATTTATTGGCCCCCTTGGTTTCGAAGATCAGTAAGATAAAATTTAAAGTTAAATCGCGAGCATTTTCGCTTCCGAGATGGGTAACTGTGTTGTTGATATATTCGATCTTGGGTCTGTTCGTCTGGGGCTACGGGATGTTGGCAGTTCCGCGAATTAGCTCAGAATTCGGCAAACTGGCCAAAGAAGGTGAGAAATTCTTTCTTTCGTTGACTCCAGAGAAAATTGAAGAGTACACCCTGGAAATCAAGAAATGGGTTGAAGACAGTGGTTTGCCCGTGCAGATTGTCACTCCGGACACCCAGCCTTCTTCGAGCGCTCGGCGGCCCGGGTTTGTCCTAGACCTGGATGAGATTATCCGGAAATCTGTGGCCGATTTTGCCGAGGGCGCCAAGAAGACCTTTTTTACTTTTTTGAAGGTCGGACCGGCTTTTGCAGTCAAGTTGTTCCGAAATGTTCTGATGATGTTTCTGATACTCATGGTGGCCGCCTTTTTCCTCATTGACCCCCATAAGATTATTAATTTCATGCGTTCGTTGTTTCCCGAAAGACTTCATCAGGGTTTCAAAGAAATCATGGACGAGATCGACAAAGGCTTGGCAGGCGTAGTCCGCGGCCAGGTTCTGATCTGCTTGGTCAATGGAATCCTGACCTTCATTGGGTTATTAATTCTTGGGGTAAAATTCCCAGTCATGTTGTCCACTCTGGCAGCCGTGCTCAGTCTTATTCCGATTTTCGGCTCAATTCTCTCGTCGATCCCGATCGTTTTCGTTGCTTTGAGCACTGGATTTTATACTGGTCTGGGAGCCTTGGGCTGGATCATCGGTATTCACCTGGTCGAAGCTAATTTTCTCAACCCAAAAATCATAGGAGAATCAGCCAAAATACACCCGGCTCTGGTGATATTTGTGTTGTTGGCCGGGGAACATTTCTATGGATTGCTCGGAGCGCTTTTTGCAGTACCGGTCGCATCAGTCGGAATTGGAGTATTCAGGGTGTTCCACAGGCGAGCGATAGAATGGAACAAAGAGGAAATTGATGCCAAATCTGCGCAAAAGGTGGACTCCCAGTGAAACGATACATCGCAGTTGCCGGGAACATAGGTGCTGGAAAAACTTCGCTAGTTGAGTTTCTGGTCAGACGCTACAAGTTGAAACCATTCTATGAGCCTAACGATGAAAATCCGTATTTGAAAGACTTCTACAAAGACATGAAAGCCTGGGCTTTTCACTCCCAGATCTACTTTCTGACTCATAAGTTCAGATTACATCGTGAGTTGGAACGCTTTCCAAAAACTGTCATACAAGATCGGACAATTTACGAAGATGCTGAGATATTTGCCAAGAACCTGCATCGTTCACGTTATATCAACAAGCGTGACTACGCTACATATCGGGAAATGTATGAGACTATCAGGAAGGATCTAACTCCTCCGGATATCATGATTTTCTTGCGCTGCTCGGTCAGAACAATGCGTAGACGCATCAAGCAACGCGGTCGTGGAATGGAACAGCAGATTCCCACCCGCTACCTTAGGCGTCTCGACAGCCTTTATGCAGAATGGATCAACAACTACAAGCTATCTCCACTAATCGAAATCGACTCAGATCGCATGGACTATGTAACCGACCTGGTACATAGGTTGGACCTACTCAAAGCCATAGAGAAAATTCTATAAGTCAAAAACTTGATTCCGACTTAGGATGTAGTATGATGTAGGTATAAGTCATACTATCACCGTGGAGGTGGGATATGAAACGGATTCTAGTTGGAATTACTTTAGCTCTGGTTATTCTGTGCTTCGTCAAGGGTTCATCCAGGGGTAACGTTGAGGATAGATCGATTATCGAATCGCTGAACGAGGTAGTCGATACGCAGCTCGATCAACGTCTTTTCTCATTAAGACTGGGAGAAGAGTTATCCCAAGGCTTGACCGACTAGTTCCCTACCGATTTCTGTTGATTCCAGCTACTGGAGAGTTCCATTCGGCCAGGAGATCGTGCCGACCTGGAAAAATGTCTTTACTTGGCCATTCGAGTAGCCGAATGTCTTCTGGGTAACCTCGGTTTCCTGATCGTTATAATCAGTCACGAAAAACCTGACAATGCCGGCGGCTGCCCTGTCGCATCTATCATCACACGCAATCGAAATCGGACAATAGAACAGGAAATCATCGCAGCATATATAACCAGTGGTGTCTGACGAAGAATGACACCTGAAATAGACGAACAGTTTGTAATCACCCATACCGGGGGCAATGAAGCTGATTTCGTCACCAAAGTTGCCGGGAGGATCAACGGCCCCATCAGGATCTTCGTAGTTATCCGTCCCGTAGTAAGGCGATCCTAGAATTCCCCAATCAGGATTTGGATGGCAGTCATCCACCCCGCCCTTGTCCGGGCAACAGTCGTCTTCTGAGCATGGATCTTCATTCCAGGCGCAAGTGTCGGTCGAACCGGGCTTGAGCAGGTGCATGTCTACATCGACATTCTGATGGGCCGGGTCCTGGTTGTACCAATCCAGGGTTACTCTGAAGGCTTTGGGTCCCTTGACCAGTACATCAAAAGTAGCCATATCACTTGAGTTCTGGGGTGAATCGTTGTCCTTGACGACCAACCCGATCTCGTAGTCTCCGGGAAAATCGAAGATGATTGTCGCGTACAAGTCGCCGCCGCCAATGTTGGGAGGTGCACCCCGGCCGGCTGGGTAGCTCTCGATGGTCCATAGGTAGTCAAGGACTGCCCCGTCACAGTCACTCGATTGAGTTGCATCGAAAACTACCGACTCGCCCATATCGACTTCTACAAAGCCGGTGTCGTTGCCGCCTTCTTTGATCTTGGCTTCCGGCTTGGCGGCTACTTGAATATCAAGGATGTCCTGATTGCTATCGGCGGTAGAATTATCGGTCACCGTCAGACCGATTCGAGTCAAACCTGCTTCGGTCGGAATGATCGAGGTAACGTCGTTGTATATGTTGCTTAGGGTAAACGGAGAACCGCACTTGGGAATTGAAGGTTGTTCGATCAGTTCCCAAAGATAGCCTTCGACGGTCCCATCCGTGTCGAATGAGTCGGAACCATCGAGAATCACTTGCTCGTTGAGATTGATTCTGATTAAAGCGGTATCTTGACCGTCGGCCTTGATCACGGCGGTCGGTCTGGCATTGCCCTGAAAACCTTCTCCGGAGATCAAGACTTGTAGTTCCTGGCCGGCTTCAGGGGCATCATGAGCGACAAGTATTGTGGCCATGTCAGTGCCGATTTCGGCCGGGTAATAGCGTATGGTCAAGGTCGCGAATTCTTCTGGGGCTAGAACCAGTGCTTGGGCCGGAAGCGGGGCGGGAATATCCTCGAGCAAGATATCCGTCGAGCTGCCGGCAGCCAACTCAATGGACGTTATCGTCAGATCGCCATAGCCGTCATTACGTAAAGTGACTGTTTCATCTGCAGCCCAGGTAGTGGCTGCGACCATGCCGAACTCCACATTCTCAGGTTCGACCGTGAGCGATGGAATCCCGGCAGCAGCAATCAGCGCAACCGTGGCCGGTGAAGCGGCTTGATCTGAATTGACTATGATCAGATTACCGTTGAAAGAACCCCGGGCTGGGGCCAGGAAAGTGACCTGGGCAGTTATGAAGTCGCCGCGGTTGATGAAAACCGGAGGAGTCAGCACAGACTGATCATTAGGGTCTTCCAGCTCGATTTCGTAGGCGGTTTGAATACCGACCTCCGGCTCGACCGATTCTATTGTGAGGACCGCATTCCCGGTGCCTTGATTGGTGATAGTCAGAGGTAATGTAGTGCTTTGGCCTTGCGATACAGCCCCAAAATCAAGGGCCGGCGGATCGAGGTAGATACGGGCTTCGCCCTTGAATTCGCTGACCAGTTGTACATCGATTTCGCCTTCGTCAGGGTCGTTGGAAAACACCTTGGCGACTGCCCGATCAGTCAGGCCGTCTTTGGCCTGGTAAGTAACTACCAGACTTTCCTCTTCTCCCGGGCCAATAACTAGAGCCGGAGGAACACTCGGAGTGATTTCGAATTCGCCGCCCGGATCTTCGGTCAGGGTAACTACACTGACTTCGAGATCGGCCTGGCCGCTATTTCGAATAACCATCGTACGTTCGACCGGCGAACCGACAGTTACAGAACCATAGTTGATTTCGTAAATTTTGCCTTGATCGTCTTCGTAAACAGTTACGTCTCCGCCCAGGGCAATCTGGGGTTTCAGGTCGCCGGAATCAGTCGTATCCCCGCCCCCATCAGGCTGACGATCGCCGCCGTCGACTGCTCCGTCTGAGCCATCCTGCCGCTCTCCCGGCACACAAATACCCTGTTCGCATATTTGGCCCTCTTCACAATCATTGTCGGCATCACAAAACTGGGGCCCCTTGTCTCCTCCGAAGGGAGTACAGTAGCCTTCCTTGCAGTACTCACCTATCCCGCATTCATCATCGATGCTGCAGGGTGTTCCAGCGTCGTTGGTTGTATCTCCGCTGCAGCCGGACAAGAGCAGTCCCAGCGCCAGCAACCCGAAAAGCAGTCTAGACAGCTTTGGTCGCCTATTTGGAACCATTTCGACCTCCTGATTATCGATAACTCAATACTAGCCTGGTCACCCAGATTCGTCCAGCCCGGAAAAAACTTCCGAAAATCCTACTGTTTGAGATCAACTTTCAAGTTCAGCACCTGCCCCGGGTTGAGCTTGATATCTTTCCACCAGGTCTGAAAACCTTGCGCCCGAATCCGGATTTTGTGGTAAACAGCCGCACAAACATCATCGATCACCATGGGTGTTTTACCCGGCAAACGTTTTCCATCAAGCTCAATGGTTGCGCTGGCAGGCTTGGTACTTATATAAATCCAGCCGGAGCCTTTTTCGCAATCAATCATTTTGACCAGACCGGCGTGAATCTCGCGAACCGGTGAGTCGGCAGTTAGTTCAATCGCCTGGGTCCAGGGCCGAAAACCATCCAGGTCGAACTTGATGGTGTGCTCTACACCCAGGGTCAGATCCTTGACAACTGTTGGTGTTGCCCCTCGCTTTTCTCCATCGATGAAGATTGCAACACCGGATGGATCAGATGTCATGCTTAGAGTGCCGGTATTCAAACCGACTGGCTCTACAGAATCGTTGCTAGTGTTGGGCTTGGTAGCGTTACCAGTTTTATCATTGACGGGCTCGGTCTGGTCAGCCAGGTCGGAACCGCCTTTAACTGGTTGTGTATTCGGCTGATCTTCAGGAACATCCTGACTAAGGTAAAACACTACAGCCAGGCCGGACACGAAAACGGCAGCCAGGAAAGAACAGACGAGGATCAGTCCACCTCTGGTTTTCTTTTTAGAGCGGGTTTTAATCGGCCGGCTGAGTTTGACTCTGGGTTTTGTAGGCCATGCCGGTGCGGCTATCTGACTGAGCTCAGGCACATGCTCCTCTTCCACTGGCGCCTGGATTCCGGGAATATTAAGTTCTTTAGGCGGAGCTTCCCTTGGTAAAGAGACTACTTGCGCAACATCGTCTTGATTTTCATCTTCTGCAGGTTCGACTGGGTCGGCTTCTTCAGATTGGATTGTTTGTTGGATGTTGACCGCTTCCATTTCACCCGTTTGTTTTGTAGCGCCCCAGAAGACAGCTGGATCGAGCCAGGACATGTCCTGGCCCGCTTTTTGGGAACTTTTACCAGGGGACTCGGCCGCAACAGCGCCGGAATCTTGCTCGGCCGGCTCGAAAAGCCCACGAACGAATTTGCCAAGTTCGCCGACTTTAGCTTCGATCAGGTTGAGCCGATTGAGATCTTCGAGAACTTGTTGGCTATCCACATATCTTTCGTCAGGATTTCTCATAAGCAAGCGTTTGCAGATTTCGACCAAACCCTTGATCTGGTCGGTAACCTGCTGTTTAGATATCTTTTTCAGTAACTGTTGAAACAATAATCCCAGAGCGTACATGTCTGACCTGGAATCAGGCTCCTGACCTGACTTTTGTTCGGGAGACAAGTTGAGACCTTCGGCAATATCGTCCCCGACCGCACTTCTGGCTTTGTACAAGCGGTAGATGCCGAAATCTTTCACTTTGACTGCACCATCGAAAGACACCAGGATTCGATCGCTACCAAAAGCGCCATGAGCCAATCCCGGAAGTGAATATTCTTCATCTGGGCTGGGTGGTGAAGTTTGGCTTACTCTGGCAAGCCCCAGGCAAATCCCCCGCATCAAGGTGATCACAAAGGCCGGATCGAGACCTTCCTTGATGTGGTCCAGGTGCCTGAGAATCGATGAAAGAGAAACTCCGTGTGTATATTCGGTAACAACATACAAACGGCCTGCTTCTGTTCCGGCATCGATAATTCGCAGAACGTTGGGATGGAAAACCAGGGAGATTGCCAGTGTATCAGCGACAAAAATTCCTACGTTGTCGGGATGGACCTGCCAACCAGGTTGTAGTCGCTTGAGCAGCACTGTCTGCTGCACATTTTTACGTTCCAAGGGCCAGGCGACTTCCACCTGAAAGGGTCCGTCAGATCCCAGGTCCCTTATCCGTTCGTAGTTTTTAGTGCCCGAGGGACCTTGCACACCTGACTCCTAGATTGAGTCAATAAAATCCTGCTCAGCCTTTTTAACGATTAGCTTATTTCTTTTCGCTTTACGATTGTGCTCTTTGATGTGAACGGCCGCGAAACCCAGATCAATAGCCCATGAGAATGCGTTGAGAAAAAAAGCGAAATACGATTTTGTGTAGTCGAAGAACAATACTCCAATTACCGACAAGAAAACGAGATATAGAAACATCTGAAACTTTCCAGCGTACAAATGCCCTAGACCTGTTCCCGGTAGGGCTGCCAGAACCCAGGCCGGCCAAACCAGCCTGATCTTTGTATCCTCAGGAGAAGGTAATCCATCACGGTCGAAAAAGCTCCATCTGCCGAAATCCATTTCCCGTTCTTCTGCCTGTTCAGTCTCTTGCTCTTGTTGGGATGGCTGGTTGCCCGAGGATTTCAGTTTTTCGGTTGACTCCAGATCTTCCTTGTCGTCTGGCTGGTCAGGGATTTCTTTTTGCACTGCTTGACAGCCTTGGGCTGGTTTGAACTCTTCTTTGAAAAAAACTTGGGCGGCATTGGCCAATGCTTCGATTGCCTCGGCTTCCCATTCTTCTGGGACCAGGATAGTCAGCGTGCCACCCGCGCCCCATTCAGTTCGGTGAGGAATGTCTCGCTCACGAAGTGCTGCTGGAAAGATCTCGACTTCCATGGGGTTTGAACAGGTAGTTATTTTCTTGAAAACCAGATCGTTCATCGAATTGGCTCAAGCTCCGGTTTCGAAAATAAAACCGAGCAGGACGGTGTGAAAAACCATCTGGCGGCTGGACAGAAAAACTATGTTTGGCCGGTAGGCCAGGTCAAAGAAAATTCCATCGAAGCCGGTTGGGATATGAAGGCCGAGTTGAAAGGCCACTCCCGGTTTGGGTACACTTGAATCGCTTGGAAACCAGTGCCCCGTAGCGGCAACTCCTGCATAAAAAGGGCCATAGCGGCCGATTACGTCGACGGACATACTGTATAGGACGCCAGAGGGCAAGAAAATGGCCTGTCCATGCACTCCGCCTATGAAGTATTTGAAGGCAAAAATGCCACGCAAAGACAGGCTGGCACCGGATATTTCGACGCCTTCAGTATAACCACCCGATGGAGAAAGTAGAAAATGACCTGATTCTGGAGCCTGCCAAAGAACCAGGGGATCTTTGGCGTGCACGGATTGTCCCGACAGCCCATAGAGTAAACTCAAATAAAGGGTGTATATTGTTATCCTGGCGGCAGTTGAGCGTCGCATCGTTTGAGGTTAACCCGCCTACCAACTGCGGGTCAACAACCACCATTCGATAATAGCCGGCAAATGATATTTATTTTGATTTTGAGTGACAGAAACAGCTCCGAGTGCTAGCGTTTTTTCGATTTATTGGCTGATAAAGCACGGTGAGGAGAATGCCTCCAAGAAGATATTATTTCAGGGCAACTGATGGTTCGACTCTCGGTCCGTTCAATCTAAACGTTGTGGCTGAGATGATTCGGGCTGACAAAGTCAAGGCCAATACTCCCATATCGCTCGATGGGCAAGATTTCAGATTGATGAAATCATTTCCCGAGCTGGCTACCCTGCTATCTGTTGATATTGAATCAGAAATTCCGGGTGGGCCCAGCGATATGGTCGCCGATGTTGATGCCCCTCCGGTTTATTCAGGCGATCTGATCGAAGTTAGCCTGCCAAAACTCCTGTACCATTTCATTGTGGCTAAAATGACGGGTCGCCTCCTGGTGACAAACCAATCAGTGAAAAAGGAGCTATTTCTCGTCAATGGAAAAGTTGTTGGGGCCGTATCCAACCTAAAACGGGACCAGCTTGGACAACACCTTCTGCGCAAGGAAGTTCTCAGTGAGCAAGATCTCGAGAAGATAATTGCTGAAGTTACTCATCGTGAAGAGCGCCTGGGGGACTACCTGATTCAACATGGCTTGGTATCCCCGCATGATTTATTTCAACATCTGACTGAACAACTACGTGAAAAAGTGTACGAGGTTTTTAACTGGCGTGTTGGACATTATGCATTTTATGAAGGTCAAGAATTCCAAGGTTCTCTATTGCCGATGAACCAGAATCCCTGGGAACTGGTGTCGGAAGGTGTTCGGCAAGGCTACGATCTGAATGAGTTGGAAGAGCTGATGAGCCCATATTTAGACCGCGTCCTGCTGCTCAAAGAAAACAGCAAGGTACATGTAAACCAACTTGGCTTAATGCCTCTGGAACTAAAGGTATTCAAGGCTGCAACATCTCATCGCTCGTTTGGAGACACACTTGATCAACTAGGCGGAGATGAAAAGAAAAATAAGCAGATTCTAGCCACTGTCTACATGGGGCTCGAACTTGAGTTGCTTACTTTGGGTGAGAGATTCGTTCCGACCGAGCTGCCCGGTGATGTTAATGCGGCGGCCAAATGGGACCAAAGAATAGCAGCCGGCGAGGATTTCCAACCTGATGACCTGCCTGATGAGTTTCTTCAGCCAGCCGGTATAACGGCTACTCCGCCAGTCAGTCGCATGGAGCAGGACTTGTTGGAGACACTCAACCAGATCAAAGAACAAGATTATTTCGATCGCCTGGGTTTGGAGCGGACCGCTCAGGCCAAGGAAGTGTCCAGAGCTTTCTTGTCGGCCGCACGTAAGTATCACCCCGATCAGGTGCCGGCCGATCTGCCTGAATCAACACGGGAATTGTTCTCAGACATATTTTCTCTGCTCAACGAAGCTCAACAAAAACTAGCCAATGACGCCAGTCGTCAAGAATATCTAGAGGCCCTTGACTCGGGACTCGAAGATGACCAGGTCGATGTATCGAATATTCTGGATGCCGAAAGTGCTTTTCAGCGGGGCGAAGTACTTCTCAATGCTAAAAAATTCCCCATGGCACTGACCGAGTTTGAAGAAGCAGTTAAGCTGAATCCCGACGAAGGAGAGTTTCATATTTACCGTGGCTACGCCATGTTCATGTCTCAACCTGACGCGGACAGCGTTACTCGTAATCAATGTATCGAATTTATCAAGAATGGTCTAAAAATGCGAGATAACGAAGTGGCTATTGGATATTATTTCCTGGGTATAATTCACAAGACCATCGGAGAAAAAGACAGCGCCAAGAAGTCGTTCAAAAAGGCCTTAAGTATCGACCATGGTTTGGTCGATGCTTCCCGGGAGCTTCGCCTGATGGACATGCGAACAGAGAAAAAAGGTTTCTTTAAAAGAAAATAGTCGGAGGTGATTATGAAAACTATTAAAACGAAAACAGTTGCCGAGCTGTCCAACCTGGCTCGCAAGTGGGGTCTGAGCGGTTATTCCAAACTCAAGAAATCCGATCTGGTCTCCTTGCTAGCCAAAGGGTTGAAAGGCAAGTCAGTCAAAGAGCTGATAAAGCTATCCAAGCAATTTAGCCTCGAAGGTTATTCCAAGCTAACAAAGAATGGCTTAGTCAAGCAGCTATCAAAACAACTCAAGAAAATTGCAAAAGCTCCAGCGAAAAAGAAACCTGCAAAAAATAATACTGGCGGAGCAAAAAAGACCAGATCGAAAAAGGCTGCCAAGAAAGTGGTTGCGACAGCCAATCGACGATCGCAAACCGCCAAAGAAACCAAGGTCCTTCCTGAGGAATACC
>JAFDKH010000316.1 GCA_019307065.1 Deltaproteobacteria bacterium | reverse complement strand
AATAGAAACGTCATCACCGAATGGTTCTGTCGGTGATCCAAGGGGTTACGCAGTATGGATTCCCGGCAGAATCATCCGGGAACGACGAATTTTGAGTTACTTCTCAGGAATCGGCACTTACCTTATTTTCCAACTAGTTGAAAGGTAACCTGTCCCCATTATTTTCCAGGACGTGCCCTCTCGAACAGTTTCGGCGGGATGTGTAACCCTATTTCAGGTGGAATAAGAAAAGGTTAGAGACCAATAGAATTGAAAACAAATGGATAACTCACAACGACGATACCACCTTTTGGTTTTGGGAATTTCCATCGCTTGATTTTGGCTGCGACACACATGGCTATAACTGGAACCGCCATCGTATTCCTCTTGATCTTAACCACCGACACCGAACCAGATCTGCTGATGGTAAATTCCATTTTCAGCGTACCAGCTATCTTCGGATAGCGAGCCAGGTTCTTTTCATAGCAGTACTTGATCTCTTTCTGATGTTTGCGCATGACCCTGTAGATCGCCGCTCGACTGAGAGTTCCACTGCCCTTGTGCTTGATCTTGTGGGTTTTGATGACAACTCTTCCGGCCTTGCGCCTGGCAGTATTAGCGTCCCCCGATCCACCTGGATCGACATCGGCTCGGCCATCATGCACATTACTGTCACGCAGTCCCGGGCCATGTGAAGGCACGGGCTTAACCCTATTCGCTTTGCCTCCTTCAAATACATCTATCGGGCTAACGGTTTTGCCGCCACGCTTCCTACCGTCGAGCTGTCCCAGGCCATGTGACGGCACGGGATCTTTTTTTGCTTCTATGTATGGCCCCACCAGTACCTGGGTGGAGTTGGAGGTTAGGGTCCCCTTCATATAGTCGGGTTGGCTGGGTTTTCCGATGGTTACAGGCCACTTGCCGAGCTTGACAACGTAACGACCGGGCTCGAGATCAAGTTGGTCAGGCAGCACCTCCAATAAAATCCGCTTTTTGCCGTCTGGCCGAATCCGAAAAGGTTTTACTTCTATTGGCTTTGTAGGTTTGCTCGACGATCTGGAACGTACATCAGTCTTTGCAAGCATACGAAATTCGAGTCTTGCATTGTCTGGTTCCGATACCAGCCGCGCTGGTGAGACCGGCTTTCCTTCTCGCATCACGCGAAGCGAAAACGTAATGCGTTTCTCGTCGGTCATCTTAGGCACTAGTGCCAGACGGGACCACAGTTGTTCCAGGCCCGACTGCCACTTCACCAAAGGACCGAGGCTATCCCAAAGCTGCGGAGTTTGAACCCTGGCACGAACTGGTGACTTGTTGTGTACCAGGAAGCCTCCAGCGAAGAAGTTGTTGGGACTATCAACTGAGATGTCATAGACGTTCGTCCAGCCGGTGATAGCCTGGCTGGCAACTACCTGCAATGTTCCATTCAGAGACAGAAGCATAGAATTGCTATCCAGTGAGTCAGCCCGCTGCCATTGGCCACTGACAAACAGTGGGTGCTCAGGTGTTACTCGCAAGCTGTCCCCGATCAGGAGAGTTTCTTGCCTGTATGATCGATACATCTCACGCACACTCACTAGAACACGCTTTTTGCGTTGGAGGTCGTATCCCCAGATGCGCTGTCCCACGCGAAGCATCTCAACCGGAACATCGCCACCAGGGGCAGCTACAGTAGTGCCCTCTGCCAGGCAGCTGCTTCTCGAACTGGAGGTAACATCGACAACCTGACCATGCTTGGTAGTTCGAGTGGTGTACATAATGGAGGACCAGTGGGACGTCTTCAACGAGAACCGAAGCAGGCGCAGGCCATCTATGTCTTCCCATGTGGCCATCGGGCGCGAACTTAAAGTCGCTCGCAATCCGTCAGCTTTGTCTGGGTACAATTGGGTCAACACATCGACACTCTTTTGTCTCAAGGCGTCGATAGAAAGAAGATCCTTCTCGATCTTGATAGACACCGGTCTGCTCCGGAATTTAATGGAGATGGTTCGATTCTTCACTTTGACCGGAATGGAGCCAGACAGAGTGATGCTATAGGTCCCTGACCGCTCGAAAGGGCGTTGCTTGATTTTAATCTGCAGACTAGCTCCGTAGTATCCATAGTTAGGGGCGTCAAATCGCACCGATGCAAAACACTGGCCGTCAGGATGCATTGCCAAATTAAATCTGCTTTCCTCTCCAAGTACAAAATTTCCGTCACCCAGGAAAGGGTTGTTGCTCTTTGAGACATTCCTGAAGGGGAAGACTGTGACACTGCTCTTTCGGTTTCTTTGAATCTCGAGCTTGAGATTTTTGGCAAATGAAGGGAAATCGATCTTTGCGCGAGAGATCTTTTTCGTTTTCGGGTCGTGTTTGGGCGCATAAAAAATAGCCAGCAGATCCACACGCTCCCCGACCGAGAATTCATGCCGAGACGGCCAGACGACCACGTACAAACCATTGCGGTTTACAGGTCCCTTGCTCCCCGCCCGCGTGTATGCTACCGGAGCCGGACTGCTTCCCCCCTGGCCACGGAGCCACTTTCTGAATTCAGAGCAACCCTTTGCTGTGCTTCCCCTGGCCGTGACCAATGGTGTTTCAGGGCCCTGACTGCCTTGAAAGACTGAATTGATATCCGCGCCTCGTTCTATCAATAGCTTGGCCACCGACAGGCTACAGTGGCTGGCTGCACCGTGGAGCGCCGTCATGCCCTGCTCATTTTTCGCCCTCACGTCCGCCTGCTTGGCGAGCAAGAGACGCACGGTTTCCTCACGGTTGGAGCTGGCAGCGCAGATCAAGGGCGTATTGCCGGTATTGTTCCTGGCTTCGAGATTTGCCCCGTGGTCCAGTAGAAGTTGGACCAATTCAGTCCGTCCCCAGATGGCGGCTTTGTGCAGGGAGGTGTTTCTGTTTTTTCCCTTTTTGTTCGGTTGGGCCCCTTTGCCGATCAGTTGCGCAGCCACGCCTAGATGCCCTCGCTGGGCCGCCACATGGAGTGGACTGTCGCCCTGCTCATCCTGATCATCAATCCCAGAGCTGTTCGGGATAAACAAGTCGACCAGTTGTTGGTTTCCCGAAGCAGCGGCAAGCTGGCTCAATGTTTTTCCGTCCTTCATCCGCACACTTTTTTCGGCCCCCTTGTCGAGAAGAAGCTTGGTCGTACCCAGCTGACCCTGTCTGACAGCCCAGGCCAATGGAGTGCCGCCGTATTTATCCCTGGCGTCGATGGCAGCGCCTTTTTCTATGAGTAGACGCACGATGTCTGTGTGGCCTTTTTCAGCTGCAACGTGAAGAGGCGTAAAGCCAGTCTTCTTACTAGAGGCGTTTGAGTTCGCACCGCTTGCGATCAGAAATTCCACTGCATCCAGGTGGCCTGTGTATGAAGATACAAGCAGCCAAGTGTTCCCCAATCTCTTTCCCTTCAAATTGACATCGCAGCCGTGGTTGAGCACCGCCTTCGCGTGGGCCAGGCTCCCGTCAAAACCGACCGGCCGGAATTCCAAGCGGAGAGATCGCACATAGGTATTCTTCTTGGTGACCGGGTACCTGATCGAGCCCAGTTCCTGCAACAACATCTTCGTATAGTGGTCGAGTTGGATGGTATCCCTGTCGACCTGAAGCGAGTCGACATGTCCGCCAGGAAGAATTCGCCAGGAAAGGAGTAACTCCCCTTGCAGTTTTGGATTGGCGATAAGTTGCGAACTGTAGCCTAGCCCAAATGAACCAAACTTTCCTCTAAGCGTGGTGAATACCTGGTCGACGGAAAGCTTGCCACGCACGAGGACGTCTTTCTTCGAGGGGACAAAAACGATGCCCCGGCGGTGTGAAATCGAGCCGCAGATGTTGTGAATAATGCTGGGTTGGTAGACAAACGGAGTTGGGACATCCGACTTCAACATTCTGGACAGTTCTGTGAACTCGAGCTTTCTGGCGACTTCTTCCGGAGTGTAGCCGTTGTGATTAATGGAATTCTTTTCAGCATCGTTAGAAAGTAGCAAGCGGGCCATCTCTGTGCGGTTCAGGGCAGCGGCCAGGTGGAGTGGCGTCCAACCGAACTCATCTTGCTTATCTACATCAGCTTTGCCGACAAGGAGCGCTCGAGCGACAGGCAGGTGTCCGTTCTTGATCGAGGCATGCAGCGGTGTTGTCCCGAAGACATCCGCGGCGTTCTGGTCAGCGCCATGCCGGATGAGCAGCGTGGTTATCTCTAGATGCCCTGCGGCTGCGGCGACGAATAGCGGCGTCGCACCGCCAGCATCCCTGACGTCGACTTTTGCAGTGGATAGCATCCGCTCTACTTCCCTGGCGTCTCCCTTGATGACAGCCAGGTGCAGCGGTGACTGCTTGCCCAGACGTGCTGCCACTTCTTTCGACTCGGCGAAGGCTGGTGGTGGGGGTCCTGTTTGCGAGGATGGTGAGGTGTCCTGATTGCAGCCCATGAGCATGAGCGAAAAAACTACTGGAGCAAGAAGTAATCGCTTCATTGCAGCCTCACAATTGATTCTTTCTGTTTGGGAACAAGGGTCTATGTAGCATTGAATTGCGTCATATTCAAGGATGGGTGTGCAC
>JAFDKH010000315.1 GCA_019307065.1 Deltaproteobacteria bacterium | reverse complement strand
CTGCCTCGATCTGATCTCCCTCTTTCAAAGGGACCGGCTTATTTGGCTCCAGGAGCAGGCCATTCAGCCTGGTGCCTTGACTACTCTGCAGGTCTTCGATCTCCCAGCCTTCTTCGCTCTCGCTGACAGTGAAGTGTCGTCTGGAAACTGAAATGTCTTCAAGTACCAGGTCAACATTGTCCTCTCGACCGGCAAGCAGGGGAATAGCTTCAATCGTCTTATCCAACCCGGGACCGACGACCGTTGTAGCGGTCGCGACTGCAATGAACCTCAACCCCATCACAGACTCCTTTTAAAATTAGTTTAGCGGCGCCCGGTAATCAGCGGGCAAGCCTGTATTCAATTTGAACAAGAAATGGATCCCCGGGCGAGAGTATCTTCAGGCGATCAATATGTTTTTGAGCACGATTCGGCTGGCCGAGATCCAACATAGTCAAAATCAGATTCCGACGTGCATCCAGGTAACCGGGATCCATCGACACCGCCTGGGAGAAAAGCTCTGCCGCCCGATCAAGCTCTAAGCGACTGCGATAAATACTTCCCAGCCCGTTAACCGCCTGAACCAGATCGGGTCGGCACTCAAGAGCCTCGAGTTCGTGTTGTTCGGCTAGAGTCAAATTCCCCCGGAACATGTAGACCAATGCCAAATTATGCAGCGCATCTGCGTGACAGGGATTGTATTCGAGGCTCAAACGAAAACAGACTGCCGCATCTTGCAAGGAACCTTTCTGTAAGTTGGCTACGCCTGTCTGATTGTGGCGCTTGGCCTCTGGATGAATCGGGGCCGTAGCCATACAGGCCTGAACAATTATCGCCCAAACCGTGATCACTAATAGAAGCTTGACTCTCATAATTTTCTCCTGCCTGTCAGGCGGCTGCCAGCGCAACTTTTCCAGCCGGCTGGATCGATGTTGTCGGGTTCAACTCAAGAAAGCTCACCACCCGTACGGACGGATGAGTATGACAAACCAGTTTCCAAAAAGGGCGTCTCAATTCCGGGCGGGTTAGCACAATCACCTGGCTCAGACCTGTAGTCAAAACAGCTTGATCGAGGCCCAGGAGTATCGACTCGCCATCTTCGGGGGATAAGGCCAGGGTTGTCCCTGAATCTGTTCGATGCAGTGAACCGTCCATCAGCTTTTCGATAGCTGGATCTAACAGGAGGGCATTCAACTTTCCCTCTGGGGCAACCTGGTAAGAAATCGCTGCCCTGAGCGAGTCTCGCACTCTTTCAGTTAGCTGGGCCGGATCTGCTTCGAGCCGGGCCCATTCAGCCAAGGTCGCCAGGATTAGGCGCAAATTGCGTATCGGCACTTGCTCCTCAACCAGACGCGCCAGAATTTCTGCCAGCAGAACCGGAGGAACCAGCCGCGGCACAACTTCCCGAACCAGGGCCGGTTGAGTGGACTCGAGTTCATCTAGCATGTCCTGAGTTTCTTGTACGCCGATGAATCGGGTCGCCGCGCGACGCAACGAAAGACTGAACTCATCGAGCAATCCAGCAGCACTCAGTTTTTCCATTGTACCGCCGGCAACCGGTACATCATCAATCAGCAGCGTCCAGCGCTTATTGGTGTCCTGCTCGACTATTTCGATTGCTGGCACACGGATTCCAAGATCTTGGTGAATCTCGTTGCACAATCCGTCTAGGGATTCGTACAGACCACTGTTGATACTGTTTCCGGAATCGAGCACGAGTGTAACCGGGCTAATTTTCAGGGCCGATCCATCAGGACTCTCTATGTTTGAGGCTTTATGCTTTCTTTGCTGCGCCAAGGTTCCCCCAATTAGCAGGACCACTCCAAACAGGCAAAATGGGAGAGTCGGCATTTGAGGCACCAGACCCAACATGAACAAGGCTGCCCCGGTTAGTAAAAGAACTTCAGGGTGAGCTGCCACTTGAGAGGCTATTTGTCGACCGAGATTACTCTGGGCTTTCTCCGCTTTTACTCGAGTAACAACCAGACCGGCTGCGATCGAAATAAACAGGGCCGGAATCTGGGAGACCAGTCCATCACCAATCGTCAAGACGGTGTAACTACTGATGGCTCGCCCGACAGGCATACCCTGCTGCAAAGTACCAACCAGCAACCCCCCGATGATGTTGACCAGTGTAATTGCAATCCCTGCTATCGCATCTCCCTTGATGAATTTCATCGCGCCATCCATCGAACCATGGAATTGGGCTTCGCGTTCCAACTCAAACCGCTTCAAGCTGGCTGCTTGATGATCAATGGCACCCGAGCGCAGGTCGGCGTCAATGCTCATCTGCTTGCCGGGCATCGCATCCAGGGTGAAGCGGGCCGTAACTTCCGCCACCCGCTCTGAACCCTTGGCAATCACGATGAATTGCACAACCGTAAGAATTAGAAAAATAACTCCGCCGACCAGAGGATTGCCGGCCACCACAAAGTTTCCAAAAGATCTGACAATCTCGCCTGCATCAGCCTCCAGAAGAATCAGGCGAGTTGTGGAAACGTTCAGCGACAGGCGAAACATTGTTGCAACCAGCAACATGGTAGGCAAAGCGGTAATCTTGAGAACGTCACTCACCTGTAAGGCTAGCAGGAGTAAAATTACTGCCAGGCTGATGTTGATAGCCAGCAGAAAATCCATCAACCAGGCTGGAACCGGTAAAATGAGCAAGGCAACCGCCAGCACCATTACCCAACCGAATAAAAACTCTCCACTTCCTATGCAGCGTAGAATACGACCAGAATTCTTGAAATCCATAAGGGCAACTCCCGCTGTGATCTTGAACCTGTTCGAAAAGCAAGGAGCATGCCACCATGACAAACACATCAATTTCAGTTAGTTATATCTAGCCTGTCCCCATTCAGGGTGTCCGGTTCTAAGACACGTGTCTGAATATCGGACACACGTTTTATCTGCTTACAGATCGGGCCAACCTGGCACACAAACATCAATTTTTGCTATGAACATTGTTTATAGCATTTAGCAGAAATCGGGTATTTGGAGCCGAAATGCTGCGAATTTCGCCTGTTCGACACGCTCTTGAATTGAAAAGATCCTGATTTTTATAAGTTTTTTTTCTGGCAATCTGACGGCATGAAAAATGCATCTACAAATAGTGGAAAAATCGCAGGACCAAAGGAGTACTGAGATGACCAACGTAGAAAAAATCAAGATGTCCACGGACTCTATTGGGGAAGAAGAAATCGTGGTCTACACCAGAAAATCTTCTCGCTACAACACCACAATGCTGATCCGCTACGGACCTGTCGATTCAATGCGTGAAACACGAGGAAACGTCAGTGCCGGTGGTTTCTGTTTCGAAAGCGAAAGTGAATTGGAACCAGGCATAAAGATAGAGATTCTCTTTCGGTTACCCGGAGCAGGCGTCTGGATGAGCGCTCGGGGAATCGTCCTCGGCTGTTATCATCAGGGTGATTCAATCGCCGTGCGGGGCAGTTTTACTGATTTTGATATGGGAAATCCGGAGATACTCATTGAGTGGATAAACTCGATTTCGCGTCTACGGGTTGTCGCCTGAACGAATACTCTCTTCCCTTCTAGCGCAGGACTTGCTATTCAATAATCTATGTTCAAACCTGACCTATGCAACCTCTGCGGTGATTGCCTGACAAAGTGCCAATGGACAAATGTCGACCCCGACCAAATCGAAGCATCGATAATCGCGCGTAATGATTCCAAACACGCTGCCTTTCTCGATGACTGTGTTACCTGTTATGCCTGCAACGAAATTTGCCCGCAAGCTGCCAACCCGTTCGATCGTATCGCCGAGCTTCAGGAGAAATACCAAATTGGCGTAGCCCTTCAGATGCTGGCTGGCTATGAAGCCAACTATGTTTTCGACGGCCAATTACGTGAGGTAGCCAAATCCAAGCGCATAATGACCAGCTGTGTGTTTGGGAAATCAGATTCAGAACTGATCCAGGGTGAGTTCTTCGACCTGCCCATAATCGGAGGCAAACCATACTTTTGCTGGATTCTGTTCAGTCACATGGGCGCCGAAAGTATTCAGAGAAAACATGCCGCCGAGTTTGTCAGGCGACTGGCCGCAACCCGCGCTGAAGAAGTCGTCTGTTTTCATGATGACTGCTACAGCATGTTGGCCCGCTATGCACCGGACTACGGCATCGATGTTCCTTTCCGGCCGGTTCATCTCAGTGAGTACCTGGTCGAACTTCTTCGCGAAAGAAAAGATCGTCTGAAACCCCTCGGTTTCGATATCGCCTACCAGCGGCCGTGTGCTTCGCGGCACACACCTGAAAAAGAACATTTTATCGATGAGTTGTTCGATCTGGTTGGAGTGCGCAGGGTCGAGCGAACATACGATCGCGAACGGGCCCTATGCTGCGGCGGAACCAAGCTCCTGCTCGGCAAAGACACTCCGGACGCCGAACAGAAAATGAACATTCTCGACGCCAAGAACGCCGGGGCCGGGGTAATCGTTTATCTGTGTCCCATGTGCAGAAACACACTCACCTCGGTTGCC
This sequence comes from Deltaproteobacteria bacterium, assembly GCA_019307065.1. GTDB lineage: Bacteria > Myxococcota > B64-G9 > B64-G9 > B64-G9 > JAFDKH01. The sequence goes on along the minus strand of JAFDKH010000315.1, from coordinate 48 downwards.
AAGGCAAATGAGCTGCCGCTTATTTTCATCGGGGATCTGGCCCACATG
>JAFDKH010000132.1 GCA_019307065.1 Deltaproteobacteria bacterium | reverse complement strand
CCAATGGCTTCGGCAATTCATGGATCCCCGATTAAAGCCCTCGGGGATGACTTCTTGTTTTCTTCTGTATGTCGGAAATCGACTGTCACGAGTCCTTAGTGAAAGATTATGGATAAGTTGAACATTGTGTTTTTAATGCAATTCGTGTTAAATAAATGGAGATATAGTTCCGTCAAATACAGGTAGAATTGCGTTTTTTACCCTTGGGAGGTCAAAATGAAGCGGATACTTTGGGTTTTGGTCCCTGTGCTGGTTGTCGCCTTCGTGGGCCTGGTTTTCGCTCAAGAGGCCAGCTCTGATTTCAAGTCCAAGTGGGCAAAATTAACCAAAGATCCCAATAAGATATTTAAAGTTACCGCAAAGCCGGGCGAAGAGATCCCGGAAGCCACCTTGAATATCTCCTTCGGGCCGGGCTCGTTGATTTCAGTCGCCCGGGGCAGTAAAGGGTCCAAACGGGATATGCTCGAAGAAAACGATATCGTCGGGGTGGTCAACCGCAACCTGCGGGTTGTAAAATTCTGCTACTGCAAGGCTTTAAAATCAGATCCAGAATTTGAAGGCGATGCGATCGTTGCCATGAAAATCAAAACCAACGGCAAAGTCGCCAAAGTCGATATCGAACCCGAAGACATGTCCGACCACAAATTCGGCAAATGCCTGGGCCCCCGAGTTGCCAAGTGGCGTTTTCCGAAATTCAGCGGCAAGAAAGAAGACGGTCTGACGATCAAGTCAATCGGCTACGAATTTCCGCTCTCCTTCAGCCAGACAGAATAGTCAACCGGCGTCCCCGCCATCAGTTTCGTCATTCGCAAAACTTGTGAAAGCCTGTTGGGCTTCTTCGTCCAGCTCGGCAAATCGACCTTCGTATTTGGGCGAGAAGTGAAACACAACCAGCCGCTTAACCGAGGCAGCTCGGGCCAACTGACCGGCCTGATGCGCAGTCAGGTGATAAGTTTCTTTGGCCCTGGCCTTGTCCTCGTGCAGAAAAGCACCTTCACAAAACAGGATGTCGGCCCCGTGGGCCAGGCACACAATTTTGTCTATGTTTTTCTTGCTGCCCAGGGCATCGGCGGCATAGGCCAGGGTTCTGCCGGGTGAGACGATTAATAGCTGATCGGCCAGTTCAGCCGGGTTACGCGATTGGCCTGCAACCTCAATAGTCTCGCCCGGCCTGCGCCCCCGGCGAACCCAGTTTTTGAGATCATTCAGCCACGGACCGGGTTCCAACCCGCAAGCCTTCAGCTTGACCGGATCAATATTGTAAAAATCACGTTCGCTAACCGCAAAGGCCAGAGACGGAATACGATGATCCAGGATAGCCGTACGAACAGAGACTAATTCGTCTTCCAATAAGATATCCGATCCGGGTAGCTTGCGTGTCTCTCCTCTGCGAAACTTTTGCCGGCAATGAAACTCCGTGGCCAGCTGCTTTAAACCATCGAACTCAATGGCCTCAAAAACCAGGCGCTGACGCCTGACTAGATTCCAGGTGTAGCCGGAGAGTTTTCCGTGAACACAAGCAGTGATTCCTTTCGGTCCATATACTCGCACCCGCCGGCCGCGGCCCAAATGCAGACGCAACAAATGGTCAAACCCGATGAAATGATCGATGTGGGCATGCGAGACAAATAAATCGGTAACTCTCAAGATTTCGGAAGGCGATAGAGCGGTCAGGGCACCACAATCAAACAGCAGAGCGCGTTTGTACCTTAATAAATCTACGAATAGTGCCGGGTCCCCCGTCTGCCCATTCACCAGCCTGGGAAGAAACGAAGTTTTCATTCACTAGTATCCACCGCCCTGGCCAAAAAGACTTCGAATGCGGCTCCAAAACCCGGGCCAAAGATTTGTTCGGTCTCGGCCGGATCCATCACGCGAATGTCACCACCATATGACTTCAATATATCCTGGCAGATGGAAAGCCCGAGCCCGGTACCTTTTTCACCTTGTTTGGTTGTAAAAAAGGGTTCGAACAGTTTATCGCGAGCCTGTTCGGGAATACCACGACCGCTATCTACCAGCCTGAGCTGGATCCCGTTTTCGACAGGCTGGAGCTTAATCAAAACAGAGCCGCTTTTTATCTCTTCGAGTTCATCCAGAGCGTTGCTCAATAAGTTGACGATTACCTGCTGTAGATGCCCGCGATTTCCCTGAACATGCGGAAGGGTCTCTTCTTTGACATCGAGAATTATTTTAATCCGGTTTTTCTTGGCACGTTCCTTGAATAATTCCATGGCAGCCTGCACCGGCACGAGTGGATCAACCGTTCGGGATTCAAAGCGCGACGATTTGGAGTACTGCCGCAGAGTATCCAGGATGCTTTCCATATGGATGGCCTGCTCTTCAATCATTTTTACTTTTGGCTCTATGAAATCGTCATCTTCAAAACGCCGCCGGAGTATTTGTGCAAACGCCTTGATGCCAAGCAGCGGTTGGCTGAGCTCGTGGGCTACGATGGCGACCAGCTTGCCCATCTCAGCCAGCTTGGCCATTTGATAAACCTCGTCGCGAGCTCGGCTAAGCTCCTCTTTCAGTAGTGCAACTTCATCACGCGTGCCACTCATTTCCATAAATCCTTTGCATCTACATTGAGATCAGGCGGCCGGGTATCGACCTTGATCTCGGCAGATTCTTTGGTAGAGGTATTTCCGGCCGAGTCGGTAACGCTGACTATCAGCCGATTAGTGCCCTGGCGCAGGGGGACATCGAGAGCAAACTGCCCTTTCGGATCGGCTCTCACTAGAATCCCATTGACCATCACCAACGACCCGGCTGAAGTCTTGCCAGTAACTTTTGTAGTCGTGCGATCCAATTTGGTTGGCGGCCACTTGACCTGTAAAGCCACCGATGAAGGTATGGCCAACACCCGCGAAGGGGGTTTCTCGGGCAAGACGATCGAACGTTTCCCTTTTCTAACAACGACTTCTTTGCCCTGGGCACGCAATTTAACGTCACCAACCTGGGTATCCACAATCACGGTACCTTTTCCGTCAGTCGTCAAACTGAATTCTCCGCGGCTAGCCGAGGCAATTGCATCACTACCCCGCGAACGAAACTGGAATTCGCGAGCCGCGCCCTTGGGGATGGCCGCAGTGATCTGTCCGGCGCCTAACTCGAATTGCGAGCGCTTGACCAGGTCTTGCCCAATCACGAAACTGGTGCTCGGGTTAACGACTACCGTCGATTCTCCTCGAACATACACGGAAGCTTCCGAAAACAGTCCCGTTCGGATCTCGTCTCCCTCGACGAGTTTTTGCCCGACCTGGGCCGCAACCCAGCGCTTGGTTCCGCCTTTTTGGACTTCAACTTGGCCAACCAGAGAGCCGATTATCGCGGTAGGTTCCGTGTTACCACTACCAGCAGCCGGCGGAGGCAACAGCAGGTTGAACACTACCAGGCCCACCAGCAGGGCCCCGCAGACACTCATGATAATTATTGCTGTTTTCCGGCTCATTTAGCTGCTTCCCCGTCTAGATCCCTATGAGTCTATCCATGCCAGGCCATTCTAAGCAAGTGGAACGGTTGCTGAAGTCTCCCCGGGACCGGATTCATCTTCGACCGGGAATCGAAAAACTACTTCAGTCCATTTGCCTTCTTGACTACTGATGGAAACCTCGCCGGCATGTTCCTTTACAATCTGGTACGCCTCTGACAGACCGAGTCCGGCCCCTTTCCAGTTGTCTTTGGTTGTGAAGAACGGTTCGAAAACATGTTCGAGATTCTCTTCGGCAATTCCAAAACCGGTATCCTTTATTTTCAGCACGACCGACTGACCCTCGCTCTGGGTCGTCAGTGTCAGGACACCACCTTCGGGCATGGCGGTTTCGGCATTCAGCAACACATTCAGCAAGGCCCTTTGCAGCTGGCCTTCGCTACCCATAATTCGAGGAAGATCGGTACCAAAGTTTCGCTCTATCTCGATTCGCTGACTTTGCAGTTTTTGATTCAACAAGTCGACGGTCGAACCAATTACCCGATTGAGCCGGAGCGGTTCGCGGTGCTCAATTCCCTGTTGTTCCGAAAAACGTAAGAGGTTGTCGGTAATTGCTTTGCAACGCCTGGCTTCTTCTTCGATTCTAACGAGAAAACGCCTGTCCGGATCATCTTCGGCCTTTTTACGGAGCATGAGTTGGGTAAGACCCAAGATTCCTCCAACCGGGTTGTTCAACTCGTGGGCCACACCTGCCCCCAGATCACCAATTGCGCTGAGTTTGCCCGATTCGAGGACTGAAGCCTGAACTTCTTTGAGCTGCTCGGCCTTTTTTTCGGCGCTGTCTCTAAGGGACTGCATTTCGTTGAGCATACGCCGTACTCCACTTTCGAGACGAAAGACAGAAAAGAGAATCAAGCCTGCCAGACAGGCCCAGGCACCCCACGACCAGACCGGCAACCGCCATCCCAGGGCATGCAGCGGCAACAAGCGGCGTTGAACCACGACCGCCCAGCCCAGAAAGTCTAACTGTTGAAACGCTCCTGAATAGGTGTTGCCTTCTTCGTCTTGCCAGCGCAAGTCCCCGTTGTCTTGCCCTTTCAGAAACTCAGCTACGACCGGGTGGGAGTCTACTTGTTCCCGGTTGAGAAACCTGCCACCCTGAGGATGAGCAACCAGCCGACCGCCCTGGTCGACCACAAACATGGTCTGCTGGGCGCCAACAACATTGGCCGAGACGATTCGCTGAACTCTTCTAAGTGAACGTTCAAACGCCAGAATCCATGGCTTCTTTTCCGGACCGGTTTCTACGGTCACGGCCCCGGCTAGCATGGCCACGTTCTTGCGCTTATTGATATAAACGCCGCTGAAGGCTCGCTGGTTTTTACGACATTCGGTAATCGGCAGGTGTTTCAAAAACTGCCCCAAGTCATCTTCGTTGGCCGGCAAACGTCCGCTGGTTTCGGACCCGGCTACAATCTGATCGGCCCGTAAAAAAACCGGGCCGACGACTGCCTGGTCGTCAGAATCCAGAAGGACGACAACGTCCACATCCTCGTCTTGCTTGTACAGCATCCTGAGTACGCCGGTCGTCTCATCCTTCGACAAACCCGGAAGCTCGAACAACTCAGTACCCAATTGAAACGTTCGCGCGGTCCCGGTCAGGTCGCGCATTAGCAGCCAGGCGGTCGAGCGCGCCAGGTGGTAGTCTTGCTTTCCGGTGTCTTCAACCGGCGAGGCCCCAAAAACAGCCAGGATACCGATGATCACCGGCAGGACTGCGGCCGTCAGAACCAGCAGAATCACATTCCGTCGTAAGTTCAAAAGATTTCGACCTCCAGATCAAAAAACCAATGCTCTTAAAGCGTACCACGCCGGTTGCGGCCTGAGCAAAAAACAAAAGACGTCTATTGCTCTACTTCTGACCGGTCTTTTTTACGGTTGCATCCAGCTGGCCGTATTGCAGTCGGACGTGGATGTCATCGTCGGGAGCGACCTTGGAAGAATCCCGCAAAATCGTGCCGTCGGCCCGGCTGACAATACTGTAGCCGCGCGCCAGGACACTCTGGGGATCCAGCTCAGCCAGGCTGGCCCGGCGGGCTTCAACCAAACTAAGCCGGGCTTGTAAGCCGGCTGACATTTCTCGAGCGAGCCGTTTGCTGGCTGACTCCAGCCGGACCCGCGCGTTTTGCATCAAGGGCCGCGGATCATGCGCGGCCAGAGCGATTCGCAAATCGGTAAAACCTCTGCGTGATATTCGCAGGCGGCGATTCAGCAGGGCAGTTCCGGCTTGCATGGTTTCATCCAGGCGCATGCGATGGGCGGCGAGCACCAGGCGCGGATCACCAATCCGCCGAGCCAGTTCAGCCATCTGCCGACGGGCCCTGGTTAGACGAAGAATAATCGTCGTTGCCAAGCCCTCAATTCGCTCGCCAAATTGCTCGCGCAGCAGGGCTTGATTGGGAACGACAATCTCGGCGGCCACCGAGGGTGTTGCCGCCCGCAGGTCGGCCGCCAGATCACTCAGGACGATATCGACTTCGTGTCCAACTGCGCTGATTACCGGCACTTTCGAAGCTACGATGGCTCTGACTACAATTTCAGAATTGAAGGCCCATAAGTCTTCAGCCGAACCTCCCCCGCGCCCAACGATCAGGACATCGCAATCTTTCCCGTCTCCCAGACGGTCGATAGCACAAGCGATCTCCTCGGCCGCCCCGGCCCCCTGGACTCTGACCGGATAAAGCAGCACTTCGACCGCCGGGAAACGCCGATCAAGCACTTTCAATATGTCGCGGATTGCCGCCCCGGTCGGGCTGGTTACCACTCCGATGCAATTCGGGACAAAGGGCAGCGCTCGCTTACGGGCCTGATCAAACAGGCCTTCTTTGGCGAGTTTGGATTTGAGTTTTTGAAACATCAGCCCCAGCGCGCCCTCCCCGCGTTCGACCAGATACTCGACTATCAGTTGAGTTCGCCCGCGCGGCTCGTACATGGTCAAACGGCCGAGGCATTCGACTTGGTCACCTTCTTCGGGGATTTCGCCCAGGCGCGAAGCAGATGACTTGAAAAGTACAGCCGCCAGCGAGGCGCGCTCATCTTTGAGCGAAAAGTAGACATGCCCCGATGAGGCCACGCTCAGTCCCGACACTTCACCAACTACTCGTACATAGGCAAACTGCCCCTCCAACAAAGCGCGCACCTGACCGGTCAATTCCGAAACGGTATAAACACTCTCTTGAGAAGGCGCTAACAGATCTTCTTGCTTTTGGTCTGAAGGTTTGTTCATTATCGGCGAGGCTAGCACGATGTCTTACTTGACTAAAAGAGGATTCAACTCCACTCTTTAGCTGTCGTGAACCGAATAGTTACCACAGTTTTTGTAGTTTTGTTTGGCATTCAAGTCGCAGCCGACGACCAGATCGAACTCAGTGCTCATCAACGCAGCCTGTTGCTGGCCCAGCTGGAAGATCTACTGAATCGACTGGCCCTGCCGGCCCTGCCGGAAATCAAGATTCAGGCCGACCCAAAGAACCTGACCCTGGAAGTCTCCCCAAGTGTAGTCCAAAGAAAGGATCTAGCCGGAGTCGGCATCGTTCGCCTGCCGACCGTTCTGTCGGGCAGACCGGCGGTTGTCCTGGATTGGCTCAAAAACGCGGCCGAATCGGGTTGGGCGATTACCCCGCCGCTGAAGATCCAAACTACGCATTCCAGAGTATCGCTCGAATGTATCCTCTGGGCGGCCGTCGCCGGCCAGAAGGCCAATCAGCTCGACCGGCAAGCAGCCAACCAGGCCTTGACCAAACTTAAAGACAATCTGCTTTGGCTCGAAAAACGGCGCAGTAATTCCACACCAATGATTGACTTGATTGACTTGTTTGTGGATTCCGAAACCGTCAGAGTAGTTTCGGCGTCTTTGCACAAAAATGTCCTGCGTCTTTCTGCCTCGGCAACCACAGATGAATCCTGGCAATATTTCAACAGCTTGCTCAACCAGCGCCGTAAAAAAATGGAGGTCAAGCCCAGCCTGCAAATCGATAAAAAGACCATTCCGAAATTGGCCGACGATATCGGACAAGCCGGCTTGAATATGAACAACCTGAATTCATCCGATGCGCTGCGCCTGGCCGCCCAACTTTTCGGTTCGAATATAATCGCCGCCCTGCATAAAGACACGCAGCTGAATGGTTTCATTCAGGCTGACGACAAATCAGGCCTGCTTGACTCCCTTTTTGAAAAACTTTCACTCAACCATCAAAAAATCGGAGCAATCAGCATTGCCTCAGCCAAGCTATCGAAAAAACCGTCCGAACTGTCATCTTTCGCCAACCGGCCGGTAGACTTGTTTTTTCACAACAGCAGTCCTGAACCTGTTTTTAGGTTATTGGCTGACATATCGAGAATCAATCTGGTCCCGCCGGCCTTATCCGATCTCAAATTGACTATCATGTTACGTAACCAGCCGGTTCGCCTGGCAACCGCCCTGGTTGCCTGGGCTCTGCAGTTGACCCCTCTTGAGCACGGTGGCTTGGTGACCTTTTTGCCGGCCGACACCCAGGCACCAACGCTCAACGATAAAGATGAAGTTAGAGTCAGTCTGGCCGCGGATTTTGCTCCTCTTGCTAAGATCGTCGCCGAACTGACCGGATTTGAGCAGATCAGCGAATGTACCGAAACGGCTTCGCCGGTCAGCTTGCATGCTCGTCAGGTTTCTGCAAAAAACATCAGCGCCATGCTTCTGGCCGTTAGAAAGTTAAAGTTGGTCCACAGCCATACAAAACACATGTTCGTATCGCAGACACTCCCCGACCAGACTCTAAAAAATCTAAAATGCACTCAAAGAAAACCGCCTTCGGCTGAGCTAGCGGTTAATGCGACTATAAAAAGACAAAAGATTTACAAGGCCCTCGTCCGGGATAAATCAGGTTTCCGCTGGGTAATAAAGGGAGACACTCTCGAAGACGGCAGCCAGGTGCGCGCTATTCGCCAAAACCGCGTTGTGCTCAAGAACAAGTCAGGGAAAATAAATTCTCTTTCCTTAGGATCGGTCGAAATCAAGGATAATCCAAGGCGCCCAAGTACAACGACCGACATCCCGCTGGCCCGACTGCGACTGGCAGGCACTTTGAGAATCGGCGATAAGAGCGCAGCGATATTAGTCGGCCCTGAAGGAGATAGTCATCTGGTGCGCCCGGGACACCTGGTTGGGCGCCGCTGCGCAAAGGTCACCAGGATAACATCTGGGACAGTCGAATTTTCGCTGGGCTGTCCGTCTAAGAACGACCCACCTGAAACACGTTTGATTTTGACGCCTAATCAAAATTGACTCTATGAAAATCGGCCGGTAGTATGCCGCTGATGAAAAAACACGTAACTATACTTGGCGGCGGATTGGCCGGCATGAGCTGCGCCCATAGCCTGGCACAGGCCGGCCGGCAGGTCACCGTCCTCGAGCGCGAATCCGATGTCGGCGGGTTGGCTCGTTCGTATACCGAAAATGAATTTACCTACGACCTGGGCCCGCATCGCTTTTTGATTCATCAGCCCAAAGATGTCGCCGACTTCAGCGCTCTATTGAAAGAAGATCTGTTACTCAAACAGCGCAAGAGCCGCATTTTTCTCAAGGGCCGTTTTTTCGACTACCCGCTTAAAGTCAGCAACGCGATTTTTTCGATGCCGCCGCTGACCACCGCGCGGATCCTCAGTGATTACGCCCTGGCCAAGGCCAAGACTCTGGCCCGGCCCAGTTCGGATCGTTCATTCGAAGAGTGGGTCGAATCCCGCTTTGGGCACACCCTGTATGAAATATTTTTCAAACAGTACACCGAAAAAGCCTGGGGCATCCCCTGCTCGGACATATCGGCCGACTGGGCCAGCCAGCGAATAAGCTTGCTCAGCCTCTGGGATACTTTCGTCAAATCACTAATCAAGCGCGGCAACCAGCCGCGTACCTATGCTTCCGAATTCTATTACCCGCCCAAGGGCGGAATCGGCGCCCTGTGCGTCAAGATGGCCAAAGACGTAGAGAGCGCCGGCGGTAAAGTCCTGCGCGGGCAGCCGGTCACCAGGGTCGAAGTCAAGAATAACCTGATCAGCAAGATTCATTCAGTCGACCTGTCGATTGACACCCAGGAAGTCGTCAGCAGCTTGCCTTTGACTGATCTGGTGCAATTCTTTTCACCCAAGGCCGACGCGGGCGTGATCGAGGCCGGTCGCCGGTTGAAATTCAGGGCAATCGTATTCGTATTTCTTTTTATCAAACGCCCGCGTATTTCCGACGACCACTGGATCTATTTGCCCGAAGAACGCTTCATCTCCAACCGCTTGACCGAATCGGCCAATTTCAGCCGGCAAAACGTTCCCGCCGGTCAGACAGTCTTATGTGCCGAGATCACCTGCGATGTCGGCGACTCCACCTGGAACACCAGCGATGACGTCCTGGCCGAAAGAGTCGTTGCAGATATCGTTCAGATGGGTTTTACCGATCTGTCTAAAAACGACATCAGCGCGGTGCGCACCCGACGAGCCGGCGAGGCCTACCCGATCTACGATATCGGTTATGCCGAGCGAGTCAGCCAGGTTCTGAGTTACGGGGAATCCCTCAGCAACTTAATCGCCATCGGCCGCTCAGCGCTCTTTCGCTATAACAACATGGATCACTCGATCGAAATGGGCCGCCGGGCCGCCGAGGCCCTGCTCAAAAAGAGCGATCGAACTTCGGCCGCCAAAGTAGCTACCGAAAAACAGTATTTCGGCTAGATTCTTACGTTAGGTAGCTCCAACTCGATCTGGTGAGCCAAACCACGGTGAGAACAGGAAACGTTCGGCCAGAATTCAGACTTCCGACAATAAAACAGCCGTATGTAAGTCAAGTCAGAAAATTGGAGCGACATCTACTTTGACACACAAGTGGTCTTGGAGTAAATTTACATCTGACAGTAAGAAAAAGGTGGTTTGTTTTTACTATCCTTTACACATTCCCCAGAGGTGATCTCTTGAACTCGCCGCCAGCGGACAGTGCGCCTATCTTTGTGGTCGGAACCGGTCGTTCCGGTACAACCTTGTTGCGCATGATGCTCAACGCCCACCCGCATATCTATCTCACCCATGAGGCATCCTTTTATCTGAGCACCGCCGGGTTCAAGACAGAAACATCGCTTGCCGATTGGCTGAACTATTATGCCCGCACGCCGTCTTTTGCCTGGCTGAGACTTTCTGCCGCCAGTATACATGACCAACTGCCCGCCGGGGCACGTTGCGACCGGTGGCCTCTGGCCTTTCAGGCGCTGATGCGGGAGAAGGCAGGTCAATACCAGAAACCGCGTTACGGCGACAAGACTCCGCTACATGGGCTCTACCTGAGCCGCATTCTCAAGGATTTCGATTCTCCCCGCATCATCCATGTGGTCCGCGATCCCCGCGGAGCGGTTGCATCGCTTATGCGCATGCCCTGGGCCCCAAGTTCGGTCTACCTCAACGCCCACTACTGCGACCAACAAGTCAAGGCGGTCCTTGCCCAGGCCGATCATATCCATGAGTTGCGCCTGGAAGATCTACTGGCCGATCCCAGGGGCACCATGAGCGGAGTCCTACAGTACATAGGCGAGGACTGGGACGATGCCGTCCTGGATCACGCTCGACACGCCCCGGCAGACGACATGCCGCCCTTCCCCTGGTTTGAAGGCGCTCGACGCAACCTTGACGTTCCCACCGGCGCCCCGGCCTGGCAAGAACAACTGAGCCCGGCCTGGATCAGGATCATCGAAGAAATCTGCTCTTTGACCATGGAACGCTACCAATACCCCCGCGCCGATCTGCCCCGCGAAGCTTCGTCCCTGAGGCGAGCCTGCGCTCGTCTCGGAGAGGGGCGGAAGATCGCAAGTTCCCTGCACCGCCTGCGACGCTTTGCCCGTATGTACTCCAATAAAAAAACGCCCGATCCGCAAGCCGGAATGGAAGTCCTGCTCAGCATCAACCCCAAGGCCTGGTCTTTGTATCCGGGCTTCTCGATCCCCCCGATCCCGAAAGCCCCTCCGGCCCTCTAGCCCCGATCGAGTTCCGCAATCATATCCTTGACCATCTGCAGCATCACGCTCAGCGAGCGTGGGCGCACGTTGTCGAGGGTGTCGTGGCGGGTGTGGTAGTTGAACACCAGTTTGCTGGTGTCCTGCGCCAGGAGGCAGGTGGCGCCGTCCATAAACTGGATCATGACGTCCTGCTGTGCCTCGACGTCGGCGTCAAGGTAGCTATCGAACAACAGTATTTCGGCTAGATAGCTACGTTTATCTGTAAAAATATGCGAGTGGGTACTTCGCGGGCTCTTTCGAGTTCGGCCCTAAGATCCGTTTCAGTAATATACTCGGGCACTTCCCATTGGTACTCGTCGAAACCGCCCTCGGCCGACAGAATAATGCGAATGTGCTGGCCGATATCGAGGTTCAGAGCCCCGGCCAGGCGCGTAGCCATCTGGCCGTCGACTACATCGTCGGGGTCGAGTAGTTCGCCCATAAGAGCCGGGGTCAGCACCACAGTGTCACTTATGTTTATCGCATAAGATGCGATCGCGTGGCCGCCGACCAGCTTGTGGCCCTTCATGGCATTCGGGTTGTCACCGTAGGCGCCTTCGACTTGCAACGTGAAACCGTGATACTTCCAGCGAATATCGGCCCCGAACATATTATAGGTGTAGTCCAGCATGGGCCCGCCGGTGGCCTGGATGACACTGGCCCGCTTGTGGTTGTAGTGAAAAGCAAACACCAGACCCTTGACCACTCGCAACTGCACACGGGCGACATAATCACGATGAGACGCATTCGGTTCAGTAGGGTCGTCGAGATCTTTGTAAAAGGTATCCACCAGCGAAAAACCGTCGAAGACACCCAGGAAATACCTGAATTTGACCGACTCGCCGACTCGACCGGAGAACATCAAACCTATATCGCGCCCGCCGCAGCCGCCGAAATCCCCGGTTAGTCCGTTCATCTGCCTGTTCAGTAGCCCGCGCCGGGGGATAACCAGATCCCAACGCGAAGACATCCGCAGACGCGAAAAGGGCTTCTTGAAATGACCGGCCTTAATCTTGAGAGCCTGAACAACTGTGTACTCGGCATAGACATCACGAATCTCGAAGCCGTTGCCAAACTCGAATTCGAGCATCAACTTCAAGTCGTCATTAACCAGCCAGCGGCCGTCAAAACGCGCCCGCTGTAGTTCGAGGGTGTCGGTCCACTGGTCTGACAAGCGATCCTTATCAACCTGATAGCGAACCATCATGCGGCCCCTCAGGCGCAGGCCGTCTTTTTCCCAAGCCGCAGCCGTCGGGCTAAATAATAGGATCATTATAGTAAACATCCAGCCGGTCGTAGTTGCATGCCTGATGAATTTATTCATGTGAACCTCTGTTTATTTCCACGTCCATTAGTTGGTTGTTACCAGCCTGAATCAAAAATTTTCGCTTCGATAGTCCCGGTTATCCGGGCCCCCTCGGCAATCTCGGCCTCATCAAGAACCAGATCACCATCCATCAGCAAACTGTATACTTCCGAGCCGGGTTTTTCAGGGTCGACGGTGATATAAACACCCAAGGCCCTGCCCAGATCGAGTGGAATAGTCGCGTTGGGTTTAATCAGCGAAGGATCATTGACGATAATCATTACCGCGGCCAGGGTGTCGTTGGGCTGGCCGGGAACCACAGCAATAACTTGAATCAAGGCTTTGGGCGCCTCGGGCGAGGCCTCGGGATCCCAGCCGGCCACGGCACCGATCTGTGAAACTATAACTTGCTCGCCCTCGAATAGAGCATTGAATGTACCCGAGCCGGCCACGAAAGGATCATCGACACCCAAAGTCCCCCAGGTAGTCGTAAAGCCACCCGAGAAAGTACCCAGTTCGCGCCAGCAAGGCGGATCGACCAGTTCCTTTTCCCAGACTACCGGGCCCGAATCGATTTCGGCCAGGATCATGGCCGGATAAGTCCGGACGAAGTGTCGAATTTCGTCAATCAAGTAGCCAAGCTGGCCGGTTTGATACGAATCGGCAATCGGCGTGATCAGATCTTCCATGCGGTCGATCTCGCCGAGTATCTCCTGCTCGTCCCAGACCGTCTCCAGCAGGCTTTTGACGCGCTCGATATAGACGGCCTTGCTCTCGGGCAAATTGTACAGGCGATTGGCTAAGACACTGTCGGCGAACACCGAGCGCGGTGCTGGATTTCCCAGGTTATTGAACAAAATGCCGTCGATACCCCAGAGAATGAAATTGAACTTGCCGGTTTGGGGGTCATTGTAGATGTAGTAATTGTTGTGGTTGAAAGAAGCATAGCCGTCCCAGTGGGCAATCAGGACTTCCATGGCCCAGAAAGTATAGAAATCATCCAGCTCAACCAGCTGTTCGATCTCGTCTAGGAATTGGTCGTCGGGGACCTGGCAGGCGGTTACCATGGCGTCCAGATCGGAGCGATCGGGATATTCCTGGTTGGTCTTTTTCTGGAAAGTGCCCACCCAGTTGGGCTGAAAATCCGACAGGGCGCCTTCGTACAGGTTTCCGCTCAGATCATCGAAGTACCTGGTCAGAAGTTCGGTCTTGATGCTTTCGAGATGGACATACAGACCCAGGTCTTCGCCGTTGACGGTCACGTGGGCGAAGTTGCAGCGCGGTGAAGGCAGGCCGGCCTTGTCGAACAACCAATAGCCGATACATTGCTTTATCTTGGCCGGATCAGAGCGGCTGTTGTTTAAAGTCATGCGACGCATACCGAAGAATCTCTGGCCACGCACGTATTCATTGAAGCTGACCTTGAAAGACGGCCGGCCCGGTTCGACCGAACCGAAAAAGCCCTTCTTGCGAATCCCGATCGATTCCAGCTTGATTCCGTCGACTGCAATATCGGCTTCGAAGTATGTATAAGGATTGGGCGGCGGTTCGGTACTGCAGAAAACATCAAATATGTCACGAGTCTGGTTACGCAGTACTTCCCAGTCGTCAGAATCCAACTCGACCTCGACTTCGATTATCCAGTCGGGATCGAACATCGAGCTATCCCCCAGCATGGCCGGGGCCGCGCCGCAAGCGCTCAAGTTAATAAATGCAAACCCGCTGAGCGACAGTATAAATATTATGAAATAATTTCTCGACAGAAAT
>JAFDKH010000023.1 GCA_019307065.1 Deltaproteobacteria bacterium | reverse complement strand
GCATATTGCAGCCGCGTGCTTTGGCTGCGCACCTTGTAGAGAGAGGGCTGCTGAAGCCGGAGGAGTTCTTCCCGCTGGTACGCCGCCACTTCGATGAGTGCCTGCTGGGTTTATTCGAATGGACACAAGGAACGGCTGTCTACAGCGAGGAATATGCGCTCGACGCGGAGAAAATCCGCATGGTGCGGCCGGGATCTTCTTTGCTCCTGGAGGGAATTCGAAGAAAATTCCTGCTCGAGAGAATGGTTCGCTACCTTGGCAGTCCTTCCAGCTTACTTACTCCGGTTGGCCTAGAAAAGTCGCCTGATTTGCGGAGCATGGGGTTCCTGCCCAAAGAACGGTCGGTCTTTGTTTTAGTCAATGGCTTGCGGCCGATAGAAGAAATTGTATTTTTATCGGGCCAGAAGGCCATTACGGTTTACCGGGTACTGTTGGCCGGTGTAATCATGGGCCTGTTGACAGTGGCCGTAAGGGGCGTCAGGGGAGGCGGGGAAGGCGCCGAGGAAATACTAAAAACCAATCTGGAGATCAGCCGCAGAAGAGTTGAGGCGAAATACGACCAGATCAACCGGGCCTCCTACTTTGAGATCCTGAGTGTTAACGAGATGGCGACGCCCTACGAGGTCAACTCGGCCTATCGCTTGTTATCCAGGGAGTTCCACCCGATGCATTTCGCGCACGCCAGCTTAGAAGATCTGGCCGACAAGCTCGAGGTAGTCAGGCGTACCCTGGAAGAGGCACACGACGTTCTGTCAGATGATCTGTTGCGACAGGGATATCAACAGTCTCTAGCGGACAGGAACAGTTCCTGACAATGGCTGTTAGGGAATTGAAAATCTATCCCGATCCCGTATTGCGCGAGCATTGCCGCCAAGTAGAAAATATTAGCGAGCAGATTCATAGCGTACTCGACGACCTGGCCGAGAGCATGTATGCCCACAAGGGGATTGGTCTGGCCGCCCCCCAAATTGGTGAAACAATTCGGATCGTCGTGGTAGATGTCGAGCAGAAAGATGGAACCCCCAAACTGATCGAGCTGATTAATCCAGAAATAACAGAGTCCTCCGAGGCATGTTGTGACTACGAAGAGGGCTGCCTGTCTTTTCCGGGCGAAGCCCATATGGTTACTCGGCCGGCCCGGGTGACGCTCAAGGCCCAGGATCGCCAGGGTGACGTCATTGAATTTCAGGCCGAGGGTTTGCTCGCTACGGCCTTGCAGCACGAACTCGATCATCTCGATGGCGAGCTGTTTATCGATCACCTTTCGCGGCTCAAGCGCTCAATGATTGTGCGCCGAATGAAAAAAAGAGCACGCGAAGCGACAAGATGAACTGATGACGATTCCTTTCATTTTTTTCGGGACTCCCGAGTTTTGCATCGACACACTGGATATCTTAGCTTCAGCCGGACATATTCCGACTGCGATTGTCTGTCAGCCGGATCGCCCCAAGGGGCGCGGCCGAAAAGTTGCGCCTTTGCCGGTTAAGGAGTGGGCCCAGACTCGTTTTATTCGGGTAATCCAGCCAAATCAATGTAAGCACGAGGATTTCCTGGATTGCCTGATTGAACTCGAGCCGGAGCTTGGCTTGGTGTTTGCGTTCGGGCAACTTTTACCCAAGCAGCTGCTCGACATTCCCAGACTTGGATTCATTAATATTCATCCTTCGATCCTGCCGCGTTATCGCGGAGCGGCCCCACTCCAGTGGGCCTTGATCAACGGTGATTCGGAAACTGGAGTGAGTATTTTGAAGGTAACCCCGCGATTAGACGATGGTGATATTATTCTACAGGAAAAAGTTGCCATTGATCCTGATGAGAACGCGGTTGAACTTGGCAATCGGCTGGCCAGACTCGGCGGAGAACTTGTCGTTCAGGTGCTGGACAGACTGGCGGCCGGGAATGTTGCGGCGGTTCCCCAGGGCGAAGACCAGGTGATTTGGGCACCCGCTTTAACCAAGTCGGACGGAAAAATAGACTGGAACCAGACAACCGAATCTATTCACAATCGTATCCGGGGCGTGCAACCCTGGCCCGGAGCCTTTACGCACTTGGGTGAAAAAATTCTCAAGATACACAAGGCCGGCCCGGCAGTCGTTGCTCAAACCGAGGGCCGTCAGCCCGGGCAAGTAATCGAAGCAGCGGGCACAAGTCTAGTGGTTGCCACACTCGATGGAGGTTTGGCCCTGGCTGAGGTTCAACTTGAAGGCAAAAAGCGACTGGACGCAAAAGCCTTCTTGCTTGGCCGGACAATTCAAAAGGGTGATATTCTTAGGTAAGAAATCAGATCAAGGGAGGGGTTGGCCGCTACCACCCTCAGACCCCCCTTATTCACCTACTCGACTTCCGTTGTTGATCGAGTAAGCGGTCGATTTCGCTAACGGCGTACAGCGGCAGAGACAGCAGCTCGTATTCCACCCGCTCGTCGCCGGCTTTAGTGCGCACCGGGTGGGAGACGGTTTGACGACTGGGTTTGTTGGTGTCGAAGCGGACGGCGGTGAGCACTTTTTTCTCGCTGATGAACTGGTGCAACGAGCGCAACGACCCGCTTTTGCCTGCCTTGACCTCGACAGGCACGATCAAGGGCCCCGAGGAGACCACGTAATCCAGCTCGGCGTTTGCGGTACGGCCTTCTCGCAGCCAATAGACCGGCTGTGGCGGTCGCAGGCCGAGGTCAGGATAGGCCAGGTGTTGACCCACGAACTGTTCCGCCAAAGCGCCTTCGTTGACCAGGCGCACTTCATCCATCTGTTGCAGCGTCAACCAGTCGAGGCCGCCGATGTGATTCATGAGTCCGACATCGAGAAACAGCAACTTGTACGTCGAAGTCTTGATGTCCGCAATCAGCGGGATGCCCGAGCAATGGCTCGCAAAAACTTGGCAGCAGACACGCGCCTTGGCCAGCATTTCGATGGCGCCTTTCACATCCCGGCTTCGATCTTCTCGTGAAAAGTTCACGTACTTGACCTTTTTCCCGACTGCCATGGGAATCAGGTGGAAGACGCGCTGCAACAGTGCCAGTTGTTTTTGCCGAGCGTATTTTGCGAAGTCGTCCTCGTAGGTGGAGACGATGCTGTTGTGAACAGACGTTGCCTCTGCCAGAGATCCGCTCTCGATATATGCGAGCACGGCCTCCGGCATGCCCCCGACGAATAGATACTGACGCTGGCGCTGAAGGAGCTGCTGATGTGCAAGATCTGGCAGGCGGGCATCGAAAGAGAGTTCATCCAGGTAGCGGCACAATTCGGGCTTTACCGCGTACAAGAACTCTCGAAATGTCATAGGGCCGAGGTGGTGGTAGGAGATGCGCCCCACGGGCATGGAAAAACTGTGATCCGAGAGGGTGAACTCCAACAGCGATCCCGCTGCGATGACTGGAAGCGCAGGTAGATCCTCGAAAAGGTACCTCAAGGCCTGGAGCGCATGCGGTGTCGCCTGCAGTTCATCGAGGAAAAGTAGGGATCCGGGGGCAGAGAGCGAACGTCCAACAATCGCCTCGAGTTCGGTAAGGATGATGGAGGTATCGAGGGTGGCAAACACCTGATCGAGGGAGCGCCAGCGCTCGAGGTTAATCTCATTGAGGGTCAGGCCTTTTTGGGCGGCGAACTGTCGTACCAGGGTTGATTTTCCAACCTGGCGAGCACCGCGTAACACCAGAGGTTTGCGGCGTTTGGATTCAATCCACAGGGAAAGGCGACGTTCTGCTGCTCTTTGCATTTTAACACCCCAATTAGTGACAAATATTGGCACAAATAGGGGCCTATTTCAACTATTTCTGTCAATTGATGCCCGAGAGATGGTTGCAGGTACACTTGGTTGTGGCTCAGCGCAGCTGGAAACCGATCGCCAGGCCAGCCTGGATAGGGCCATATTCTCGGTTGAAAACTCAGATCAGGGCGGTCGAGAAGTAGCGTTCGGCCCGATCGGGTAATACGGTAACAACCCTGCGCTCGCCGCCGGGTTTGTGTGAAACCCGCGAAGCAGCCCATACGTTTGCGCCCGAAGATGTGCCGACCAATAGACCAACTTTGCGGGCCAATCCTCGGGCCGTTTCGACGGCATCCTCATCGGTAACCACTTCTACATCATCAATCAGCGAGACGTCCAGAACCGGCGGAATGAAACCGTCACCAATACCCTGGATCTGATGCAGCCCGGGTTCCTGACCCAACAGGGCGGCTGAATTCTTGGGCTCAACTGCGATGATCCGGACGGATGGATTCTTTTCCTTGAGGAACTTTCCAACTCCCGAGAGAGTGCCGCCACTGCCCACACCAGCCACGAAGGCGTCTACTTTGCCTTCGAGCTGCTCCCAGATCTCAGTCGCCGTTGTCAGGTAATGTATTTCGGGATTGCCCGGATTTTCGAACTGTTCTGGTACCCAGACATTGGAATCAGCTGCTTGCATTTCTTTGACTTTATCTACGGCTTCCCTCAGGGAACCCTCGGTAGACGTGAAAATCAGCTCGCCCCCGAAAGCGCGAATTATTTTTCGTCGTTCCTCGCTCATGTTCTCGGGCATGATGATCACAACCTTGTAACCTCTTTGCACTCCGACCATGGTTACGCCGATGCCGGTATTGCCCGAAGATGCCTCGACTATGGTCATACCCGGCTTGAGCTTGCCGGACTTTTCGGCTTGCTCGATCAAGTAACGGGCTACGCGGTCCTTTATACTGCCGCCCGGGTTCATGTGCTCGGCCTTGGCATACACATGCGGGAGACCGAACAGCTTCAGATTAATCATTGGAGTGTTGCCGATACAATCGAGTATGTTTGAAACGACCATTCTAATTTCCTCTTTCTATCCAATCAGGTAAGAGTATTCTCATTTACCAGAAAATTCCGATCGATTCAATCTACTTTCTTATTAGAACCGCCTCAACCAGAACAAGGCACAGCCCCAGCAGCAAAAAAAGCAAAGTCTGCGGTTTATTAGCCGCATCATGAAGGCCGGCCAGCGTCAGGCGGGCATGCCGGCCGACTTTGGCCTGTAGTTCTTCCTGCGTGATTGGAGCCAGATTCGACTCAAGCGCTGGCGGATGTACAATAATCCCGGGAATCGTTTTAATCGGTAATTTTTTACCATTATTTGTTTGTTCTATTCCATACCAACCCGGTACCCGGGTGTCGGAAAAAGAGACCGTGTTCGTAAGACCTTGCTCTGAACTGTAGTGATCGTTTGCTTCCAGGCGCTGTTTGGTGCCGTCTGGTTTAGTAACTTGCAGACCGTCGGCTTCACTTGCCAGCGGGATGCGCACGCTAGCTCCGACGACAACCTCAACGGGCGACAGTTGCCCCAGTCGACCTGCCAGGTATGAGGTCGCTCGCTGGAGAAAAGGCAAGAAACTGGCCCGTGCCGGCCAGGAGGTCCAGTCCCGATCGAGAGATGAAGTGAATAACAAAATCCGGCCATTGCCGTGGGTGCTCTCAACCAGGGCTGGTGTACCGTTGGCGTATTCTAAAAGAATCCTGGATTGGCGGCCGGCCTGGCCCGGTTCAAGCACGACGGCCTTTGTTGTGCGTACCGACTTCAGGGCTTCGAGCTGCTTTTCTTCAAACAGCGAAAAAACCGGGTGTTGAGAATCAACTTCAGCAAAGCCGATGCCCTGGCGGTGGACCCCGTCAGGATCTGCCGGACCGCTGGCGATTACGTCGCGCAGCTGCCATGGAAGAAGGTCGTCCAGGAACCGGTTCGTCCGATCGACATCGATACGATTTCCCATTGAAATGAACAGTCCCCCACCGACTGATACGAAACTGCGCAAAGCCGATACGGCCTCAGGCGCCAGATCGTGGACATTTGCAAGGAAGACGACCTCGGCATTGTCCAGGGCATCTTCATTGAATCGATCCGGAGTAATCGTTGTAAAGTTGATTCCCGACGCTGAGATTCCGGCAGGCGCCAAAGCGTGTTCTAAGTAAAACAATTCATCCTGGTGAAGCACGGGGCGCATGTCTCCGTTTATCAATAAGGCTGACACCAGACGCCTGCCGGACACATGAAAAAGTCGCTGATTATCCTCTTCAAGGCTGTCGTGTTTGGGTGTCACAACCCTTAAGACGTCTGTCTGCGAAGGCCATTGAATATTGAAAACCTTTTTTACACTGCCTCCGGCCGGCAGATCGACAAACCCGCGAGAAAGTAGTTTTTGATCAAGGCGCACTTCGGTAAGCAGATTATTCTTGGTCTGCGTGGAAAAGGAAGTCAGTCGAGCGCTGACTTCGAGATAGCGTGCTTGGGATCTCTGTTCAACTCGCGAGACGGCCAGGTTGTCGCGGCCCGCTTCATTCGATAAATTCTCCAATACAATTTCGGGTGGAGATCTGCCGATCGATAAGCCGGATGAAGAGCCAAAAGCATGCGCGGCTGCATCAGTCAGGAGCAGAATGCGAGCGCTGGATCCTTTCGTTTTTTCCTCAGCCGGTCTGGCGGTCATCGCTCGTTTGAACGCCGCAATCAAGTCCGAGGACCCCCATTGCGGCTTGATCGTATCGATTGCATCGAGCAGCGTTCTGTGTGAGTCGGTGCAGGGTTGCACCAGAACTTCATTGCTGAGGCCGGCGGCCAGCAGGCAGGCTTTGTCGCCCGGTGCC
Source organism: Deltaproteobacteria bacterium (assembly GCA_019307065.1). Classification (GTDB taxonomy): domain Bacteria; phylum Myxococcota; class B64-G9; order B64-G9; family B64-G9; genus JAFDKH01. The sequence continues at coordinate 51,450 of JAFDKH010000023.1, read as the reverse complement.
AATGAATGCACAAAGTCTCGGGCGCGTTCTATTGCAGCCTTGAAAACGGTCGAGTCCTCGAGCCGGGCCCGCATACTCAAAGACTGATCAATGATCAAGATCGTCGTTGTTGGATCAACAGTCGTGAGTGCTGCTTGGGGTCTGAGAAACGGCCCGGCCGCCGCGATCACGATGGCCATAATCAACATTGTTCGCGAGGCCAGCAATAGAATATGGCGTAAGAGAATACGCCGGGCCGAGCGGCGCTGGACCTTTAGCAGAAAATCAATGGCGGCAAAAGGTTGGCGGCGAGCCCGGTGGCGATTGATTAAGTGGATTATCAGAGGCAAGCTGGCGGCAGTCAGTCCCCAAAGTAAAGCAGGTTGAGTGAAAACGAGAATGTTCATTTTTAAAAAGCCGCCCTTTTTACGAAGCCGTCTTTTTCTGTAGTCTGCGACCAGATAGTTGGCGAAGCAGAGGCTGGTGGGGCGGTTCATCGGTTCTAACGGGTTCGTAGGCCAAACCGCCCTCGGCGAGTGCCCGCCGGGTGTTTTCAAGAAAGGACTGCATTTCCGATAGATAGGCGGCGCGGAGCTGCCGCGGGAAAACCAATAGCGAGCGTTCATCCTCCATCGATTCAAATACTGCCGGATCTTCAAAAGGAAAATCGATCTCGTCTGGATCGAGAACGTGAAATACCAAGACTTCATGACCTTTGGCGGCCAGCATCTTGAGGCTCCCCAGCAGGCCCGGATCCGGGTCGAAAAGATCGGAGAACAGCGCAAGCATTCCGCGGCGTCCGGTGCTTTCGATATGTTGACGAGCAATTTGTTGCAGATGAGTAGGGCCTAAGGGGCTAGTTGATTCGATGGCCTGGACAATATCAGTCAAATGTTCGGGGCGTCCGGTGGGAGGAATGTGGACCGGATTAGTCCCGCCTTGAAGTATCAGGCCGACTGAATCTCCCTGGCGCAACAAGATTGTAGCCAGTGATGCGGCCATCAGAGAGGCATAGATTGCTTTGCTCAACGGGCCAGAGGAGTAGGCCATCGAACCCGAAAAATCAAGGGCGAGCATGGCCTTTAGGTTGGTCTCGGCTTCGTATTTCTTGATGTAATAGCGGTCAGATCGAGCCAGGACCCGCCAATCGAGGTGTCTGGGATCGTCACCGGCGGTATATTCTTTATGTTCGGCAAAATCGACGCTCTCACCATGCCTGGGTGATCTATGCAGGCCTGCCAAAACCCCCTCGACTACCCGAGCAACCTGCACCTTGAGGCCGGACAGTTTGGCAAGTATCTCGGGATCCAGCACACTGGTTTGATTTTTCTTCGATAATCTGGTTTCTGGCCCAGACGCTGGGCCTTTTTCCCCGGGAGAACCCTCAGCTCCCAGCGTAGATTTTTTTACCATGCGGCCATCCTAGGGGAGCTAGTCAAATGTGTCAAACGTCTAAAAGGGGTACCGGTGTTTCTTTTACTCTTTGGGATTACTTTGATATAAACTCAATCGGGAAGAAAGACGGAGTTGTGGGCGAGAAATTCGGAAAATATGAGCTGGTTAGAAAACTAGCGGTCGGCGGCATGGCCGAGATCTTTCTGGCGACCCACCTGGGCCCTGAGGGATTCAAGAAACATGTGGCAATCAAGCGAATTCTGCCCCATTTGACCGAAGATTCGGACTTCGTCACCATGTTCCTGGATGAAGCCCGGCTGGTTGCCCGATTCAATCATCCGAATCTCGTTCAGATCTTCGAATTGGGTCAAGTAAAGGACAATTACTTCCTGGCCATGGAATACGTTCAGGGCACGAGCATGTCCAAAGTACTCAAGACCTGCGCCAAGAGACAACTGCCGTTTCCGCTTGAATACGGCGCAAAAATAGTAAGTTATGCTTGCGAAGGCCTGGAATATGCCCACAATTTTACCGACCCTGATGGCAGTTCACTGAATCTGATTCACCGTGACGTCAGCCCGCAGAACATCATGCTTAGCTATGATGGCGTAGTGAAAGTACTCGACTTTGGTATCGCCAAGGCAGCCGGCAATCTTTACCAGACCCGAACAACTTCGTTGAAGGGCAAGGCCGCCTATATGTCGCCTGAGCAAATTACTCAGAAAAGCGGGATGGATCGCCGATCTGATATCTTTTCACTTGGAATCGTTCTTTTCGAGTACGCCACCGGCAAACGGCCTTTCGATGGTGACACTGAACTGGAACTGATGATGGGCATCGTTCAGTCGTCTCCTACCGATCCCAGGGAATATGAGCCGAACATTCCCGAGGATTTAGTCAAGATAATGATGACCGCTTTGCAAAAAGATCGCCGGGCGCGCTATCAATCGGCCAGAGAATTGCGTGCAGATCTCGAACTGTTTTTGTTGAACAGACAGATGATGGTCGACAGCTACACCCTAAGCAACTTTCTCAGGGAAGTGCTTCCCCAGGGAGAGTCGATAACGGGCTACTCGGTACCTACCCCTTCGCGGCCATCCCTCCAGCCCGACGACATGACCGATAGAAAGACCGACCGCTCACCTCCGCGAAGGACTCCCGCGCCGCGGCCGGGGACCGGCCGGCGACCGCGTCCCGAGGTTCCCGAAGATGTGGATGCGCCCACTATGCTAACGCCATCAGAAGTGATCCGGCCCTTAGTCGGCGCTGAGATTCTGGATGGAGACAAGACCCTGGACGGGGCCGAGCCCCTGGTGGACTTGACCCTGCCGAAAGATTCTCCGACTGAAGAAGATCCGGCTGCAGCGTCTGATGCCGACAGAAAGAGCATGATGTTTACTATCGTCGGCCTGGCTATAATTATTGTCCTGGGAGCGTCCGCGGCTTTCTTGTTCTTCGGCAGCGGTAATGGAAAAGGCAACCAGACCGCAGACGCCGGGATGCTGATCGGCAAACCGGCTATCCCCGAAGAACCGCAAAGACTGCCCGAAGACGCCGGTGTAGTTGTCGCCAAAACCAGCGAGCCTACACTCCGGCCGGATGCCGGCCTTCAGGCCGCGGCCGACCCCGGTCTAGATGCAGGCTCAATTGCTGCAGTGGCCGATAAGGGTCCCAGGGTCGCCAACTCGACTTATCCGCCCAAGAAGAAGAAACGCAAGCGCAGGCGCAAGCGGATTATTCATGAAACGACTCCGCCGGTAAAACCTCCCGACCAGCCAAAAGAGAAGCCGGATGCCGGTGTTGAAGTGGCAGTTGTCCAGAACAAGGGTTCCGTGATGATTTATTCTCAGCCCTGGACGGAAGTTTCGATCGATGGCACGTCCTACGGCTCGACACCGATCGATGGTCCTATCTCTCTGAGTTCGGGCAAGCACATTGTTCAACTGGCCAATCCCGCCAAGGGTATCAAATTCAGGCAACGGATTCAGATCCGGGCCGGCAAGAAGCACAATATTCGCAAGAAGTTCCGCAAAGGGTTTTTAAAGGTATTCGTCAAGCCTTTCGGTAAAGTTTATGTCGACGGCTCCCTCAAAGGCCAAACTCCCCTGGGTGACGATCTTGGATTATATGAAGGCACTCATTTTTTGAGGGTGACCTGTACACGGACAGGCAAAGAAGATAACCGCAAGATCAAAATCGAACCGGGTAAAACAATTACCGTCAAACTGGACCTGCGCTAAATTCTCAAGGCAGTTGGTCGGCCGGCAGCGGCAGTTTGGCAATTACCACCGCGCCGGGTTTAGCGGTGAAAGAGACCGCCCCCAGCGCCCGCGGGCCTCCCCGATAGGCCGTAAAGCCGATCATATTGCGAGTCGCGGGAATGCCGGCCGCGGCAAAATAACCCTTGTGAGTCGTGTCGGACAAGTTTGTATCGGGGCGCAGGATCAGCTCGTCTTCGGCAAAATAGTAAATTCTGCCCGGGGCAACCGGCCCAATCGCGAAATCGACCATGACGTTGGCTAAAGCCTGGCGATCGCTCCCTTGGGCATTGCCGCAGTCGCCGACCCAGCCGATAGCCAGACCGCGCTGGGGATCGAATGGAGAGAAAACAACCTCCGTATATGTTTCGAAGTTGTCTTCAGACATGACTGCCAGTGACAATGATTGGGAGCCGCCATTGCACTTGTCGGCCCTGACGACAATTCCCGCCCGGACCGTGCTAACGACGGTCTTGCCAAGATCGCCGGTGCCGGCCTGGATTTCGATGTCATAGGTTTGGTTGGTAGCTACCGAGTTGAGACGGTATAGACCGCAGGGCTGCCCGCCGCAGGTATAGTTGGGATCTTGCTCGATCAAAGTCGTCGTTGTTTCTGTCTGGGTGTCGCCGGCGGGGCGCAGAACGATTTTCAGGCCGACGGTCTGCTCCGAACCGCTCGATGGAAACAAGTATACCCGGCCGGTCAGATCGCAAGTCGGCGGATCGTCGGGCGGCGAGGGCGGTGGCAGGAGGAAGCAATCGAGGCCCGGCGTGCCGGTTACAATAGTGGCGGTATCGCCCGAAACCGGAACACAAACAGTGTCCTTGACGCACATCGATCCGGCCGGACATGAATTTCCTGTACAGCTCGGGTAGGGCCGGCACAGCCCGGTGGCCAGATCGCACACATGCAGGTCGGCGTTACAATCTGGATCGGATTCACAAGACTTGGCGCACAGAGCGGTATCCGGGTTGCACACCTCTTCGCCCTGGCAGATGGTTTCGATTTCGGAAGAATGCCCGTCGATACAGACTTCAACCCACTTATTGTCAAGGCCGCAAAAGCTAGCCGCCGGACAGCTCGGGGCCAGATCTTCTCTGTAGCAGCTGCCGGATTTTTCAGTAAGGGACAGCGGGGTTTCGACACACAAGAAACCGGGCGGGCAGGGATGGTTGGCGGCACAGTCTTTTCCCTCGATAGCCAGACCGTCGTATGAGCAGGCCGAAACCAGAATGACCAAGCCGGTCAAACAGGACAACAAGAAAGAAAAGCCGGCAAATATTTTTGTGACTGAATTTGTAGCGGCCACTAGTTCGGTTTCTTGGGCGTCTTGAAAATTATCGCACTGACCGAGTTGGGAAACACGCGCAGCCAGTTGTTGCCCAGGGTCACCAAGCCGGTCGAATCGCGCACCAGGGCTGACACCTTGCCGCTAATCGGCAGCATATTGACGGCTCCGAAAAAACCAGGTGATTGAGTGGTCGTCGCTTCCGTGTCGGGTAGCCAGATTGTGTCTTGAATCTTGATGTAGAAAGTGGCCTGAGCCTCCAGCGAGGTTCCGACGGTTCCGCCGATCAGTCGATCGAGATCAGTGCAATCCAGCAAGCGAGCCAGCAGCATGCCGCGTTCTTGATGGACGCCATAACCGGTGCCCTCTGTATAGCTCTCAAAGAGAGCCTGGCGCAGGGAGGGGACGTCGAGCGCTAGCGTGCCTGAACCGGCGTCGCATTCATCGGCCCGCAAATAGGCGCCGTAAGCGTAAAGAGTCGCATAGTTTGTTGCGTTTGTGCTTAGCCCGCCCCTGACCACCATGACCAGATCGGTCTTGGTGGGAATGTCAGCGGCTATAGAGTAATGCCCGTGACCGCCATTGTCTGTAACTGTGACACTGGCCAGGGCCGAACTGTCGTCTCCATTGAGAATATCGGACAGTTCGAAGATCTCGACGGTCAGCCCGATCGTGTCGCCGGTTCGAGGGTTGCCCGGAGTAATCAGCTTGACGACGTAGCCTTCCAGCTGACAAGTCGTTGCAACCCCGGAATCCACCGGGGCGCCGTCTTTGAAGCACTGTAGTTGGGCATCACCCTGGGTGCTGGTGCACTCGTTGGTTGGTTCTAAGACGCAAGCGCCGTCTTCACAACGCGCGCCGGCTGCACAGCTGACCGGATCGGGACAGAGCTCCATTCGGAGACACTTGCGGTTGACCGGGTTGCACGAGTACTCCCCGGCAATATCGTCACAATCAGCGTCCAGGTCGCATTTAGCCCGACACTCCAGCGGCTGGTCGTGACAATATTCGTCGAGTTCACATTCTTCCACTTCCAACAGGCCGGATTCTTCAATGCATTTTTCCAGTCGATCGGGTACATAGAGGCACTGCTTGGGCCCCGGCGGGTCGCAATCGCCCTTGAGTTCGCAGTGAAAGGTTGTCGTGTTGCAGTAATATTCTGTGCGCTCACAATCTGCGCTGGTGTCACAATCATCTTTGCAGCCGACGGTGTCGTCCAAAGGTGTCAAGAAGTAGCAGTATTCTCCGGCATCGCAACTCTGGGGCAGCCAATTGCCTTCGGTACATATCAGCACGACCAGCGGATCGTTATCGTCGCACTTGGTCTCGAGATCTTCGCAAGGTCCTTCGTCCCCGCCGTCGAGTCCGCCGTCTTGCGAACCCTGAATACAAACCGAGCCAGCGTCGCTGGCCGCCACACAGGTAAAGCCGGTTGGGCAAGCGTGGTCAGTGTCACAAAGCTTACCTTCGACATCCAGGCTGTAAGAACAGCCGGCCGCGACGACCGCCAACAATACGAGTAATATGGACCAATAGCGTACCATGTTTGTCAGAACCTGATGGTTGCCTCTACCCCGGCGGGTGTCAGCATAAACGAACTGGTTGATGTGTTCACGGGCTCGGCTGAGCCGCCTTCGGTGAAGAACAAGATGACAGCGACCACCATGGCTGCCGCACCGGTGCCCAATAAAATATTGGCAGTCAGGCTCCTGGACTCGACCGTGCTTTTCAGGTCATTGGCATTGTCCGCCCAGGGTTCGTTGTCGAAGTCGCTTTTGGCCTTGGAGGCCAGATAGGCAAAGGTGCCCCCGCCGATCAGGGCGGCCCCGCCGATACCGGTCGCGACCCAGGTCCAGACTCGGGGCCTGGGTGGCGGCGGAGGAACGGGCTTGACGATGATCGGCGGATCGGGATCTGGCGGTGGATCGGGTTTTATTTCAAGCGGCGGTTTGATCTTCTTTTTCACGCTTTCGAACTGTGAAATAATCTTTGGTGAAGTGTCGGCCGGTAGTTTGGTGTGGTAGTCAAGCTTTAGAGCCGCCTCGAATTCCTTTAAAGAGCCCTTCTTGTCTCCTAAGGTAAAACGTACCAGGCCCAAGTAGACATGTGCTTGGGCGGTTTCTTCTTCGGTTGCGCCCGGATGCTTGACTGCTTTTTGGAGTATTTGCAGAGCCTGCTCGTACTCGAAGTTTTCATAGGCGTCGATACCCTCTTTCAGCTGCGGATTGGCAGCCAAAGCCGTCAATGGCAGCGAAATGATAAGCGCTAAAAAAACCAGGCCGGGCCCCGTGAACACTTTTTGCAATGACATGAATTTCATCGAGGTATTCCTAGCATGTTGTCAATAATAACGCAAGGTTGTGACAGGTTGAGTGTCATAAATCCGATATAGATGTCCGGGCAATAAACAGTTGAAAATAAGTTGTTAAATAAATAAAAAATGTAGTGAAGCGAGGTACATAATTTTTGCAGCGAAAAACTCGAACTACGGCTATCTGCGTAATGTTGGGTGTTACCGCCACCTGCCTGTTGATCGCCCGGCCGACACTGGGCGCGCCTGAGGCAGATGACGGTTTGTCAGATGAGTTTGCCTTGCTCCAGGACGATTTGGATTCCGATGAAGTGGAATCTTCGTCCAAGCATCGTCAGTCAATCTTCTGGAGCCCTTCGGCCATCACGGTCTTCACCAGAGAAGATATTATCGCGTCCGGTGCGACGACTCTCGTGGATCTTCTTCGGCGAGTGCCTGGATTTGATATTTACGAGGTCAAGCCCTTTTTTCCTCTCGTGGGTGCGCGCGCCCTGACTGATGACTCGACTAATTTGGTCCTGCTGATCGTTGATGGGCGTGAAGCATTGATCGAATTGATTGGTTTTCCAATCTGGGCGGCGCTTTCATTTGACCTGCTGGAGGTGGAGCGCGTGGAAGTGCTCCGCGGGCCGGGGTCGACCCTCTATGGTAGCAACGCCCTGGCCGGTGTGGTCAGCATAACAACGATGAGCGAGGAGGAAAAAGTCTCTTCGGATATATTGGTCTCGGGTGGTGAAGACGGGGGCTTGCGCCTCTTCGGGATGGTTCGGGGAGGGGCGGATCTTGGCGAAGGAAGACTTTCCTATGGAGTAAGCTTGGGAAAAGAGGAGCAATTCAGTTCATCAGACAGGCAGACTGCCGGCCTTCGCGTGTTCTACAGATCACACGGCCGGGTCCGCTACCGTACAGGCGAACAGCTTGATCTATCGCTTCACTACGGAGTGGTGTCGGCCGAGGGCATGATGCAGATGTACTTCGGCGACCTGCACTGCACAGATGTGACTACTTTCTTTGTGATGGGGCAGGCGAAAACACATTTCACCGATTGGATGAGATTCAAGGCGCAACTGTATTACAGTCATTATTCTGCCGAATTCCATGTTAGAAACCCGATTTACAGCTACGGAGTCTGGGTCGCCGACGTGCCTGATTTTCATGCCAACACCCCGACCGTTGACGGCCAGCTGCAGCTCGACATGCAGGCCCTTGAGGAATTATTGATTATTCTAGGGGCAAATATTCGATATTCGCATTTATCTGCAGAGTCTCTCCTGCCAAGAGAACTCTCCGAACTTCGCGGGGCCGCCCTGGCCCACTTGCAGTGGACTCCCTGGAAGACACTTCAGCTTACTGCCGGATTGCGAGTAGATCTCAACTCTGAAACCGAGGCGGCGATTAGTCCACGGACTGTCGTAGTCTACAGGCCATGGCAAAGCCAGTCCTTTAGGTTGGGTTACTCTCTTGCTTTCAGAAAGCCGTCCTTTGTCGAGGGGCGCATGCACTTCGATATCACCAGCTATAATCCAGCTTTTCCGGAGGTGGTCGATAAGTTGGCCGAGCAGTTTGGCAACGAAGAACTCGGAAATGAAAAAGTTCACTCGATCGAGTTTGGTTGGCGGGGTTGGTTTTTCGAAGACTCTTTGAGGATGTCACTGGATCTCTTCTATAATTTCTACAGGGACATTATCACATTCAAGGCAGTCTTGCCTTATGAGTTCGGATTTCCCGATATCGAATCGAGTACCTTTCAGTTTGTTGCCGAGGGTACCGGCGCGAATGCATTTGGCGGCGAGATGGAGGTGGCTTGGCATGTCTCTAGGGAATGGTCTTTCTGGCTAAATGTCGGCCTCAGATCGGTGACCGCTCAAGATAGCGGTCAGGAGCTAATTGGAGAACCCCGTCTGAGGATCAATGCCGGGGGTCGTTTCGATTCTCAATCGGGTGTCCTGATTGACCTGGCCCTGCATTACGTCTCAGCTTACGAAAGAAACCTCATTATTCCGGACGAACCCTTTGCCGACCCGATTCAGACGACTCTTGGAAATACGGCAATCATGATAGGCCGCCTGGCCTATCGCATCCAGGCCGGCGATCGGTTGGGCCTGGAGACAGGCTTCACCCTGCGAGTCCCGCTTGGTGCTGAATTTCGGGAACATCCCGGGCTGAAGGCATCGGCAGGTCGACTCGCTAATTGGCAATCCGATTTCGGTGGTCAGATGATTATGCGGCGAGTATCTTTGTATTTTCGGGCCAAGTTCTAATTTTCCACCGGCGACCAATCGGCGCAATCGGTTTGACGGATGCCGACGAATTGGATATGCTCCAGCGCGTATCAGAAAACGAAGTTTTTCCAGGGAGATCGCCAATGAATAGGGGCAGAGTTGTTCTGTGGATAGTATTCTCGGTTGTCTTTTTTTCTGAACAGGCCATTGGCCAGGTGGCTCAAGGAGCCCAGGGACTTGATAGTGAGCGATTCAGGCCGGCCATGGACAGTCAGGGTGTTTTTACAACTGAAGGTGGCCAGGGTGAAGAGTCCGGCGATCTGAATGTTGGACTGATTCTGCACTATTCGCGAAACCCACTGGTAGTCACCAGCGGCGATGATGTAATTCGTTCCCTGGTATCCGATCGACTGGTAGGAGATTTCATCATCTCGATGGGCATGACTGACTGGCTCACCCTGGGTGTTGATGTACCGGCCGTTTTTTACCAAAGCGGAACAATGCTGGAATTGAATACCGGGGCTGACATGGGGCTCAGTTCGGCAGCCCTGGGCGACATCCGCGTCTCTCCCAAATTCACAATCTTACGCGAGAAAAGCCATTTTGTTTCTCTGGCCCTGGTAGTTCCGGTGTCCTTGCCGTCCGGTGATGACGGGGCTTTTCTTGGTTCCAAATCGGTTACAGTCAGCCCGACTCTGGCACTGTCAACTCACCTTGTCGACGAGCGCTTGCTGCTGGCTCTCAATATTGGCGCCTGGCTGATGCCTGAAGAAGCTGAATATCGCGACTTGGAAGTCGGGCATGAATTATTTTACCGGATCGGCGCGGGTTTCCGTTTCAGCGATGATTGGTGGGCCCTGGGTGAATTGTTTGCCGGCGGCCGGATCGAAACCCTCGGTAAAAACAAGCCCAACGAGGCCCCCATGGAATGGCTCCTGGGCTTGCGTTGGCAAGGACCTTGGGACCTGACTCTCTCGGCCGGTGGCGGCGGGGGACTGCTGCCGGGCTGGGGCACTCCGAACTTCAGGTTCTTCATGGGACTGACCTGGTCGCCGCGAGTGCGCGACAAAGATGGTGACGGGGTTGCCGACGATCAGGATAAATGTCCCAACGATCCGGGTCCCAAAGAGAACGATGGCTGTCCCTGGGGCGATGCCGACAACGACGGCATCAAGGATAACGTCGATCAGTGTCCCGATCAGCCCGGCCCGCCCGACAACCACGGTTGTCCCTGGGGAGACGCCGATAAGGACGGCTTGAAAGATAATGTCGACAAGTGTCCCAAAGAAGCCGAGGACAAAGATGGATTCGAAGATCAGGATGGCTGTCCCGATCCCGACAACGACAAGGACGGAGTCCTCGACAGTGCCGATAAATGTCCGAATGAAGCCGGCAAGCCCGAGACCCACGGCTGTCCTTTCGTTGACAGCGATGGCGACGGCATCAAGGACGAAGAAGACAAGTGTCCCAAAGAAGCCGGCCCCAAAGAAAACAATGGTTGTCCATGGGGCGACAAGGATGACGATGGCATAAAAGACAATGTCGACAAGTGTCCCGACGAACCCGAAGACATCGACAAGTTTGAAGACGAAGACGGCTGCCCCGATCCCGACAACGACAAGGACGGTATTGTCGACAGCAAGGATAAGTGCCCCAATGAGCCCGAGACGGTCAATGGCTTCAAAGACGACGACGGTTGCCCGGATAAGGGTAAGATTATTGTGATCGTCAAGAAAGAGAAAATCGAAATCCTGCAAAAGGTACACTTTGCAACCGGCAAGTCCCGAATTATGCGCGACTCCTTCAGCCTGCTCAACCAGGTGGCTTTGGTTCTAAAGGGGCATACCGAGATCAAGAAAATCAAGATCGAAGGCCATACCGATTCGCAGGGTTCGGAGAGATCCAATCAGCGTCTCTCCGAGCGCCGGGCTAACGCGGTCCGCGACTATCTGATCAAAAAGGGCGGCCTTAACGAAAAACGCCTCGAGGCCGTGGGTCTTGGAGAGCTCAAACCGATTTCGCCCAACAGTACCCGCAAGGGCCGCGAAGCCAACCGGCGCGTGGAATTCATGATTATCGAGAGCGAATAGTCTCGCTTAATCCAGATAGGGCACGACCGCAGCGGTGTCCAGTGAAGCTTCGACTGCCCGGCCCAACAGCTCGACATTGACTATGATCTTTTGTTTTTTCTTGTGTTCGACTACGCCGATTACACCGCGCAGAGGGCCTTCCATTACTTGAACGAGCTGGCCGGTGCTAATTGCCGGGTGCGGGCCGGAATCAACCGACGACTGTAAGAGGATCTTGATCGATTCGATTTCGTGGTCGCGGACCGGCAGGGGGCGGTTGTTGACTCCGACTATCCGGACTACCGAAGTCGTTTGCAAAATGGCCAGGCGCCTGGCGGCGGTCATTTCGGTCCGCACAAATAAGTAGCCCGGAAAAAGGGGTTTCAAGATCTGCTTGCGGCGGTCTGTCCGGCGGGACCATGTGCGATATTCGGGAAGGTAGGCCTGGTAGGCTTGCCGCTCGAGGTCCTTGGCTACCTTGCGCTCGTGCCTGGAATTGGTGTGGATTGCATACCAGTCAGCGCCAGAAAGCGAGTCGCCTGAGGGCTTTTCGGTTGAGCTGGACATGATCGTTCGTCAACTACGATGATAGAATTCAGAGATCGATTCGACAACTCGCTGCTGCACGGGCCTGCTGATCTCAGCATAGAAAGGTAGTGCCAGGGTTGTTCTTGCGATTTCCTCAGCAACCGGCAAATCACCCTCGCGATAACCAAGATCTGCAAAACATGCTTGTAAATGAATGGGAGTCGGGTAGTAGACTTGGCTTGTGACACCGACCTGAGCGAGGTGTTTTTTTAGTTCGTCACGTCTCTCGGCTCGAACAACATATAGATTGTAGGTATGTTGAGCGTCCTCGGAAACCAAGGGCGGAATAATCCGGTGGCCCGGGTGTCTGGTTTCGTTGGGGCCGGCTGACAGACCGGCCTGGACGAGTAATTGATTGTAATAAGCGGCGGCTTTTTTGCGGGCCAGGAGCCATTCGTCGAGATACCTCAGTTTGACGGACAAGACCGCGGCCTGGATCGTGTCCAATCGGAAATTGCCGCCCAGGTGTTCATATTTATCCCGGCCGCTGGCTCCGTGATTGCGAATTTGACGCAGGCGTTTTGCCAGTTGCCCGTCATTGGTAACCAACATTCCCGCATCTCCCCAGCCTCCCAGGTTCTTGGTCGGGAAAAACGAGAAAGCTCCTGCAATACCAAATGTGCCCGCTGCTTTCCTGTTCAGCCGGGCACCCAGCGACTGGGCGCAATCTTCCAGAATGGGAACATCGCGTTCCTTCGAAAGACTGGTCAATTCCTCGATCGCACACATCTGGCCGTATAGGTGTACGGGGATAATCGCCTTGGTGTGACTCGATAGGTGCTGGCTGACCGCCGCCGGCCGGATCAAGGCCGTCTCGTGCTCTACATCGGCAAACACCGGGCGGGCGCCTACTCGCCTTATGATCTCGGCCGAAGCGACAAAAGAAAAAGGAGTAGTGATTACCTCGTCTTGGGGACCAATTTCCAGGGCCATCAACGTCATCAGCAAAGCGTCGGTTCCCGACGAGACTCCAATGGCAAATTCGGCACCCAGATAGTCGGCCATAGCAGTTTCAAAGGTGGCGACCTCGGGGCCGTTGATAAAATTTTGTCCTTCGATCACGGTCCCGATAGCCGTCATGACCTCTTGTTTTACCTGGCTAAGTTGGGGCCGCAAGTCGACAAGCGGAATGACATCCATTGTCTAACCCTCAGCTTGTGCTGGCATCGCGGTCTTTCTCTCCGTAGTAGTAGCCATACTGTCGGTAGTAATAGTAGCCATACTCGCGGTGATCGAGATCGAGATCGTTAATGACGGTGCCGAGGATTCGAGTTTGGACATCTCTTAATTGCTTTAAAGCCCGCTGAACCATGTCCCGGGATGTGTGCCCGCCTTTGATTACCAGGATGGCCCCATCAATCAAGCGGGACAAGATAAGCGGATCGGCAACCATCATGACCGGGGGGCTGTCGAAGATTATACGGTCATAGATTTTGTCCAGACGTTCGACGATCTGGCCGAAGCGTTCGGTATGGAAAAGTTCTGTAGGGTTGGGCGGAATCGGGCCACAGGGTACAATGTCCAGGCCGGGGACGTCGGTGTGGTGGACGACTTCTTCCGGCTCGGCTTCGCCCAAAATAGCCGTAGTAAGCCCTACCCCGCGCTTGAGGCCAAAGGATTTGTGCAGCCGGGGCCTGCGCATATCGGTGTCGATCAGCACGACCTTCGATCCGCTCTGGGCCATGGTTACACCCAGGTTGATAACAACAGTACTCTTGCCCTCCTGAGGGCCGGCCGAAGTAACCAGTAAACGCTTGGTAGGTTTCTCGGGCGACATAAAAAGGATATTGGTGCGAACAGTCCGGCAACACTCAGCCACCGAGCTCTTGGGGTGACTAACCAGGTAGTTGTCTCGATGGAAAGTTGTTTCACCTTCCTCCAGGTGCGGATCAAGCTTGATACTGGGAACAATACCCAGAAAAGGAATCTGCAAATAACGCTCGACGTCTTCCTGGTTCTTGATCGTGTTGTCTAAATACTCGAGAAAAAAGGCCAGGCCGACACCGCCGAGCAGCCCAATCACGACGGCCAGGAGTATGTTCAGCCTGACCCGCGGGGAAACCGGAAAATGCGGTTCAATCGCGGAGTCGAGTTTGTAGACGTTGTTGGTTTCCTGGTGGGATGCCAGGGTGGCCTCTTTTTGGCGTTTGAGTACGTGCTGATATAGAGCTGTGTAGTTGTCCGAAACCCGCTTGAGTCGTTTGTAGTCGAGTTCCTTCTTGTTGATGTCGTGGGCTTCGGCTTTGATTTTGCTTATTTCTTTGCGCAACGAAATCTCACTGCCTTGCTTGGCTTTGTATTCGGACTCCAGGCTGGCCAGGACGTTATCGACTTCGCGATCGATGTTTTTGCGGATCAGCGCGACCTTGTTGTTAACCACCTTGAGTTTGGGGTGGTCAGGAAGGTATTTTGAGGATAGTTCGGACTGCTCTTCCTTGAGCTTGACGTAAGATTCTTTGAGTAGCTGAATTAAGCGGTTGTTGATTACTTTGTCGACCGAATCCAGTCCAGTCCTGTTTTCTTTGACGTCAAGGATCTGCTTGCGCTTGGCCTCGAGGGCAAAATACTCCGCCTGAACCCGACTGAGGGTCTGGTTCAAATCTTGAAGTCTTTGAGAGGTTATGTTTTGACGGTCTTCTAGGGAGACCGATAGTATTTTCTTATTCTTCTTGTACTCGTATAGCTGAAACTCGGCCTCTTCCATGCGCTTCTTCAAGTCGTTAGCCTGACCGGCCAGCCAGCCGGCCGCGTCCTGGGTTACTTGCCTGCGAACCTGGCGGTTGTAATCGATGTAAGCGTTAACGACAGCATTGGCGATGCGCTGAGCCCACTTTGGGTATTGATGACGAACCTTGATGTTGGCAGTTCGGCTGTCCTTGACTGGTTCGACGGATAACATACCCTGGACTATCTCGGCATAATCAATCGGTTCGTCCAGGAAAAGTTTTTGATCTTCAAGTGTCAACTTGTCGATACCTAAAAACTCTTTGTTGCCTTCTAGTCTTAGTAACTGGACAACTTTCTGGGACACCGAACGGCTGGATATGATGTGATATTGAGTTTCGTAATATTCCTTGTTGCTCCAGTACGATCCGGCCCCCATGTTGTAGACTTCACGCACGTTGCCCAATACTTGCGGGGCGTAGGGTTCAATCACGACCGAGGCCTTGGCCTCGTAAATCTTGGTCTGCCGAATGGTGAAGATGGTTACCAGGGTGACTATGATTATGAAAAAGGCCACCACCGTCCAGCGCCGCTTCAGAACCACATTCCAATAATCCCGTAAATCTATCTGGGATTCCTGAACCTCATGTTGTTGCTCTTCCACTAAGAAACCTCCGCTATGTCCCCGATCTGTCCAGACTAGGCGACAAATTCAGGCTCGTCAATATTCAAGCTGGCGGCAAAAAATCAAAAATCTGTATTGTTGGTCGACGAATGCGTTACGACCTGTAAAGCGTTTTCGAAATCGAAGTCATCGAAATCGAAATTGCCTGCTAGTAAACCCAGATGGTAAGCCGCGAAGGACCAATTCAAATATTCATCCGCAGCCGGGGCCGGCAGGCCGTTGCTGCCGTCCAGCGGCCAGCCCGACGGGATATCCGGTAGGCTGAAGTCGACCGTAGCGGCCGGTGTCAGAATCCGCCAATAAGTGTTGCGCCAGATGTCTTCTTCTTGATCCTCGCAGGGATCGGGCAAGTCACGGACGAAGGTCTCGACCAGGTCGATATTATGCTCGGTATAGTCGGCGTTGGTGTCGTTGGTGGAGACAGAATCCCAGCTATAGCTGCGGTTGTTGCGGATAAGTTCGGCAATGCCGAGAAAATCACTGAACTGCAGGGTTCCGCCCGAGCCGTCGATCGAGCCGGAACGATCCAGGATCCCGGAAGTCGCATTCGATTTCCACTCATCGCCTACGGGCGCTTCGAAGTAAGCGCAGACTCCCAGCCCGAGATAGCCGATGTTAGCGAAATCACCGCTGTCGTCGACAGTTGTGAGCTGACCGCTGCCGCCGGACAACGATTTGAATCCCATCATAAATAGCCGGCCGTGGCCGCCCGAGTTATCCCAATCGCCGACCGTCACGCAGACATCGTCGGAGCCGGAAAGACTGGCCGGCTTGTTCTGGATTGAACAATCCACGCTATCAATTTCGAGGTCGGTAGTCAGGTCTATGTCGTCGCCGGCGACACCGGTTGGGATATTGCGTGTCAGGGCCCCGATTTTACGAAGGTTGAGCAAGGGTATGATACCGGCCAGCGAACCGCCGTCACTCAGGGCACTTATTACGTCACCGACCGGGGCCCGGCCCGAGATGCCGATAATCTTGTGATTTTGCGAACCGGCCGGTACCGGCTTGGTCAGGAAATCGTGCTGGAATATATGGATGCTTAAAATTGGCCAGATAATCCACTCGGTCTGATCGAGTACGAAGATGTTCGACGGCATCTCGACCCATTGATCTTCGAGCAAACTGGAATCAGTTGCCCGCCAGCAATCATATTGGGCCGATAAGAGATCATCAAATTTGAACTTGACCAGGCTGTCGATGTCGAACTCGGTCATTGCCAGACCGGCCTCGAGATTGCTGGTATCACCGATATTGGCCAAGACTCCGGTAATCTGGCCCATGCTCGGGCGGGTTACTATTTCGGTCAGGGGCAGCACTACATCCGAAGCGTTGCCGTCGACAATCGTGAAATAGTTTCTACCGCCGTAGGCGGCCGTGATCATCTGGGGCCCATCGAGCACCGCACCGTGGTCGACAAACTCGATATAGCCGTTCGAGTCGGTCTGGCCGGTGTTTGGCAGGCTGGCACTTCCGGCCAGGACATTGTCGAAGTCGGTCTCGAATAGGGTGGCTTCGGCGCTGCCAACCATTACGAAGGCGCCACTGAGCGCTGCGCCGCTTTCGGCCGCGACGACTCTGACTCTCAAGTTGTCGTCGATTGGGCAGCTGCCCGTGCCGGTTACAATCGGATCTTCGAAATAGACCATGACAGAATTGGTAATGGCAACCAGGGACGATGTACAGGCCCCCGATCCCGTTTGGGCGGTGATCGTGAATGTCGTGTCGCCGTTGAAATCCGGCGCCTGCAGCGTCTGAAAATACGTGCCGGGTTGGGCAGCCGACTCCGTGACCGCCCCGAGCATAGTCAGTCCGGCCGTGTCGGGCGTGATCGTTACAGTTGCGCCGCTGATGGGAACGTCGGCGCTGTCGACCAGTTCGACATAGATAACCGAGGTTGCAAAAGTCGAATGGGTCAAGCAAGTACTGCTGGCCGCAACTACAGAAGCGGCATTGGGCTCCGGGTTAATCAAAACTCCGGCGCACACGCCGAAAGTATCACATTCATCAGGGTTGGTGCAGGCATCGGTGTCGTCACAGCTATACCCGCTGGCTTCAAAAGCGAAATCTTGAACGCAGACGCCCTGGCCGTCACACTGGGCGTCGTCGCAGTCGGTTGTTGTATTGTCGGTGCATTGCGTGCCGGACGACATGTGGCAGCTGCCGGCCGTGCAATTGTCGTTAGTGCATTCGGCGGCGTCGCATTCGTCTTTGGGGTCGTCACCGTCGGTGGCGTTGCGGCAGCCGCCTGAATCATTACACACCCGGCAGGCCGGGCATTCGTTGAAAGGATCGGCGTCGGCGATATCGGGCATGTTCGCACAAGCACCGGCCAGGCAGGCCTGGCAGGTGTCGCCGCATTCGGCGCCTTCGTTGGCCGGCGACCAGCTGTCGTTGGCCACCCCCAGGTCGCAAGCCTGGCAATTGTTGTTGGTGTTAGGATCAGCGTCTGAATAGCAGACGCCTTCTATATAGCACCAGTTGGCCAAAATCGGGTTCGAGCAAGTGCCGCTCGCCACTTCACAGACATCATCGGTGCAGTCTTTGTTGTCGTCGCAGTCTTCCGGGCCGTTACAACAGTTTGGTATCGGAGTCCCGGAGCACACGCCTGCGCTGCAGGCGTCTTGATCGGTGCAGTCGTTGCCGTCGTCGCAGCTGTTGCTGTCGTCATTCGACCAGTCGGTCTGGTTAGTGGCCGCAATGCACTCCTGGCAAGGGTTGTCGGGATTTAAAGCCGTGTTGGTAAAACAAGTGTCGCCGATGAAACAGCTGCCGGCCACCGGCGGGTGGCTGCAATTCTGGCCGGTTTCATTACAGATATCCTCGGTGCAATCGACACTGTCGTCACAAACCACGCCGCTTGTGCCCTGACAGCTGCCGCCGCTGCATTGATCTGCGTCGGTGCAGTAGAGCCCGTCATCACAAGCAACCGCATTATCGCTCCAGTCGGTCTGGCTGGTGGCGCTGATACACTCTTGGCACTCGTTGGCCGGGTTGGCAGTGCCTTCGGGCACACACAACTCGCCAATCAGGCAGAACCCGTCATTGACCGCGTTGGAACAGGTGCCGTCGGCTATGTTGCAGACATCGCTGGTGCAGTCTTTGTTGTCATTACAGTCGCCATCTTCAAGGCAGCAATCTGTCAGGACAGTTCCGCTGCAGACACCCTCGCTGCATGCATCCGGATCGGTACACAGATTGCCGTCGTCGCAACTGTTGGTGTCGTCATTGGTCCAGTCTGAGCTGTTCATGGCCCAGACACATTCCTGACAAGCGTTATCGGGGTTCAGGTCGCCTTCGGTGTAGCAAACATCACCAATGAAACAGAACCCGTCGTTGGCCGTGTGATCGCAGGCGTTGCGGTCCGAATCGCACACGTCTAAGGTGCAATCAAAATCATCGCTGCAGTCCCTATCGGGGCCGCTGCACTCACCCGCTAAGCAGCTGTCGGGATCGGTGCACCAGTCGCCATCGTTGCACGCGCTGCCGTCTTGCAAATTTTCGGCAATGCACTCGCCCTCCAGGCAGACCCCGGCTTTACACTCTTCGGCCATGCTCGGGCAGGCCGTTCCGTCTGGGCGTGGCCCGTATTCGCATTCGCCCCGGTCGCATTCGCCTTGAACGCATTCGTTTTCTTCGGCTGTGCAATCCATTGCGGTGCCAGTGCAATAGCCGGTCACGCATACGTCATTCAGCGTACAGCTGTCGTCATCATCACAGTCTGAGCCTTCATTGGCCGGCTCGACTTCACACTCCCAGTTGGTCTCGTTGCAGACGCCTGTTCCGCAAATGGAATCCAACTTGCTGCAGTCGCCGCAACTTGGCGCCGCACTCGAACTGCAGCCGGCGAGCAAGCCGAAAACAACCAGCGACAGGCAGCAAAGAATATAGACCGAAAAACGAGATCTTTCATCTGGTTTTTTCATAGGATACTCTCCTGAAATGTGATTCTGATAGTAGGACACTACGTGAAGCGGTCCGATTTTACAAGAGTCAGCGGGTCGGGGCCATGGTCGGATTGAACTGCCGGGCGAAGTGTTTTACAGATGACAAACTTTGAAATTACGAGGTGATTCATGGGTTTTTTCAAGCGTCTATTGGGTATCTGCCAGACCAGGGAACCGTCCGATGCCGGTTGCTGGATGTTTGTAAAGAGTGAGATCTCAGTTGACCTGGCCAGGACCCCCGAGTTGTCTCTGAAGGGGAGTTCGATTCGTTTAGAAGGCCGCAGTCTGCCTACCCGGGTGTTGGTAGTTCACGGACATGACGGAGAATTCTACGCATTTGTCAACAAATGCACGCATGCCGGGCGTCGGCTCGACCCCCTGGCGGACCCGGGCAAGATCCAGTGCTGTAGTATCGGCAAATCAACATTTGACTATACCGGCAAAAAACTCTCGGGTACTGCCAAGGGTGACCTGAAAAGTCTTACGACTGAGACTAAGGACAACAAGGTCATCATCAAGTCTTCATAAACTCCATAATTTTTTCGGGCAAGATTGATCTTTTATCGGGTTCTGCACAAGATGGCCCGAATAGAACAGTGATTATCGCAAGGGGAGGTGACAAGTGACAACCAATGACAGGCCCTGGCTGAAATCTTATGATGCCTGGGTCGAAGCGGATATCGATTTTCCAGAAGTTAGCTGCACTCAGATGACTGAGAAAATATTTGAGCGCTATCCCGACCGGGCCGCCCTGCATTTTCTTGGGACCACAATTGACTTCAGGCGTTTTAAAGACCTGAGTCTAAGATTCGCCGATTACATCACCCAAAGTGGATGTCAACCTGGCGACGTAGTTGCGATTAACCTGCCCAACATCCCCCAGTACCTTATTGCCCAGGCCGGTTGTCTGCTGGCCGGAGTTGCTGCGACTGGTTTGTCTCCTTTGCTTACTCCGAAGGAAATGGCCTACCAGATCAACGATTCGGGGGCCAAGGCCCTGGTTACTCTGGACGCTATTTTCGAAAAGCGGCTTCTTAAAATAAAAGATCAGTTGCCCGATCTTGATCTGGTTGTGGCGACCGGCGTTCTGGACTTCGCGCCGCCGATCAAGCGCTTTTTGGGCAAGCTCTTGAAGAAAGTACCCAGCGGGAAGATTTGCCCGATCGAAGGCAAATCGATTATTACTTTTAATCGAATCATCAAAGAATACCTGCCGCAAAAACCAGATCTGAAAGTCAGTCCCGATGATACCGCCCTGATACAATACACCGGAGGGACAACCGGTGTACCCAAGGGAGCCGTGCTTACCCACCGGGGCCTGGTAGCTAATTTGATTCAGGCCACCCAATGGGTGGAGTTGAAAGAAGGTTCGGAGGTTTATTGTTCGGCGTTTCCCTTTTTTCATCTGGCCGGACTGGCTTTTGGGCTAAGCGGGTTGGGGATAGGCTCGACTCAGATACTGATACCCAACCCGCGGGATACCCGCCATATTTGTAAAGAAATGACCCGTTATCGGCCCAGCGTGCTGTGCAATGTGCCGTCTCTGTATCAAATGTTGCTCAACGAGCCGCTTTTCAAGGATTTGGACTTCTCGGGTCTCAATCTGTGTATCTCTGGGGCGGCCCCTTTTCCGACTGATAGCCTAAAGGCCTTAGACGAAGTGGTTGGGGCCGGTAAGGTAGTCGAAGTTTACGGGATGACCGAAACCAGTCCCTTGATTACGATGAATCCTTACAAGGGCAAGAAGAAGATTGGGTCGATCGGAGTACCGCTCCAGAATACCTACGTCAAGCTGGCCGATCTCCAGGGGGGAAAAACCGAGGTGGCGCCCGGCGAGCCCGGTGAGCTGATTGTCAGGGGTCCCCAGGTGATGAAAGAGTATTTCAATCGGCCGCAAGAAACCGCCAAGACGATAAAGGAGTTTCAAGGAGCCGCCTGGTTATATACCGGAGACGTGGCTGTCATGGACGAAGACGGATTTTTCACTTTAGTCGACCGGGCCAAAGATATGCTGATCGTCAGCGGCTACAAAGTGTTCAGCAAGGAAGTCGAAGAGACCCTGCAGCAGCATCCGCTTGTCGAAATTTGCGCGATTGTTGGAATTCCCGACCCCAAAAAACCCGGCAGCGAGCTGGTCAAGGCCGTTATCCAATTGACGGCCGAGAAGGCCGGCCAGGATTTAGCGCAAAGTAAGCAAAAGATATTAGAATACTGTCGCGAAAACATGGCTCCCTACAAAGTACCAAAAATCATCGAGTTTATGGACGAATTACCGCTGACTGCGGTTGGTAAGGTTGATAAAAAGTTGCTGCGCTAGCCGATCGCTACGTCTTAAGACAATAAAAAGATTTAGTCTCGATTGATTGTTTTTGTGAGAAATCAGAGCTAGACTCGTTTCTTCCAGGAGGTGGTCTTTGCGGATTGCAGTGGTTGGTGCCGGATACGTGGGATTGGTGGCGGGGACTTGCTTTGCCGAAACCGGACATGACGTTGTCTTGGTCGAAGTCGACGAGCAAAAGATTCAAACCTTGCAGCAAGGCCAGGTGCCGTTCTACGAGCCCGGCCTAAGCGATTTGCTCAAGCGCAACATTGCCAAACACAGGCTGGCTTTTTCCTCCGACATCAAAACGGCCATGGAGGGCACCAAGGCAGTCTTCATTGCGGTCGGTACACCGCAAAGTGCGGACGGTCAGGCCGATCTCTCATTTGTACTTCAAGTTGCCAAGCAAATTGGTCAGGCCCAAAACGGGCCGATCGTGGTGGTCAACAAGAGCACTGTTCCGGTCGGAACCGCCGAGAAAGTCCGCCGGGTTATCGGACAATACAGCAGCCACCCGGTGACCGTAGTCAGCAATCCAGAGTTCTTGAAAGAGGGCGCAGCCATAGATGATTTCATGCGTCCCGATCGGGTTGTGATTGGCACTGACGACGAGCAAGCCCGCAAGCTGATGTCTGATTTATATGCCCCCTTCGTGCGCACCGGTAATCCCATTCTCTTCATGGATAACGCCAGTGCCGAAGTCACCAAATACGCTGCCAATGGGCTTTTAGCCTCGCGAATTTCATTCATGAACGAGATCGCCCTGTTATGTGACGCTGTCTCCGCCGATGTAGAGCTGGTTCGTTTCGGGGTGGGCAGCGACAGCCGGATCGGACATCCCTTCTTGTTCCCCGGGGTCGGTTTCGGGGGCAGTTGTTTTCCCAAGGACGTGCGCGCCTTGATCCGTACCGGTAAAGAGCACGATATTGAGATGGAGATGCTCAAAGCCACCGACCGAGTCAATGAAAGACAGAAAGGCGTGATTTCGCGGCGCATCAAGGCCCGCTTCGGGGAAGATCTGACAGGGCGAGTATTCGGTATCTGGGGGCTGGCCTTCAAGCCGCGTACCGACGATGTCCGTGAAGCTCCGGCCCTGGTGATTATCAATGATTTGCTCGAGGCCGGAGCAGAAATAAGGGTCTACGATCCAGAAGCATTACAGACGGCTCGCGAAATCCTGGGTGACCGGGTGACCTACTGTGAGAGCAGCTACGATTGTTGTCAGGCAGCCGAGGCGCTGGTAGTAGTAACCGAATGGAACGAGTTCCGCCGGCCGGACTTTGAACGCATCAAGAGTTTGCTCAAACAGCCGGTCGTCTTCGATGGGCGCAATATCTACGATCCCGATAGAATGCATGAACTGGGATTTGAGCATATAGCCATGGGAAGGACTCGCAGCAAATGAAGGTACTGGTCACGGGGGCCGCCGGATTTATCGGTGCACGCTTGACGGAGATCTTGCTTGACGGTGGACACACGGTGGCCGGTTTCGATATACTTGACGGCGAAGAACAGTCCGGTTGGCAGGCCGCCCGACTCGAAGAAGCCGAATCTAACAAACGTTTTACTTTCTACAAGGGTGATGTGACCGATCTGGTTGCACTTGAGGGAGCAATAGCCAGAACGAAGCCACAGGCCGTGGTTCACCTGGCCTCCCGGCGCGACCTGGTTTGGGCCGATCAGGAGCCGGAAGCCTGTATGCGCCTGCATGTCGAGGCTTGCGTTACCGTCATGAAAGCCTGCAATCGGCACAGTGTTAAGCAGGTCGTGATCGGTTCCTCGTCGCATATATATGGCGGCAGTCGCCGCTTTCCGTTCGCAGAGGACGATAGTGCCGATCGGCCGCTTTCGGTGCTGGGAGCAGCCCAGCGAGCCGCCGAACTCTTTGCACATGCCTTTTCTCTGCGGTCTCCGATTGCAACAACGATTGTCAGGATTTTTTCGGCCTATGGACCGCGCCAGGCACCCGACCGGCTTGTGCCGGCCTTGAGTCAGGCAGCCGAGCGACGGGCGGCCATGAAGATTTTTGGGGATGGTACGGCCGGCCGAGACATGATCTACGTTGATGACGTGGTTGTTGGTATTATCCGGGTGATGGATCGGCCGGCTCCCTGGAGAGTGCTGAACATTGGGTCCGGCTCAACAACAACCCTGGGACAAGTGGCCGAGAAGATCGCCTGGTTGGCGGATGTTGAGTTGCGTCGAGAGTATCTTTCCTTGCGAGCTGGAGAAATGCCGAATACCTACGCCGATCTCAAGCGGGCCGAAGATGTGATCGGGTTCAGACCGTCAATTAATTTAGAAGACGGTCTTCGTAGATACTGGGACTGGCATCAAAATCGTCCAGCCATGTTTAGGCTGAAGCCGAAATCACGCAAATAGAGGGCACGGATCTAATCAAGCCCGGGAGGTGTATGTTGTCCGATATGACAATTACTTTTTACGGTGCCGCGCTTCGGGTAACAGGTTCATGCAGTCTGATTAAGTGCGCCGGCAAACAGATACTTGTCGACTGCGGTCTCATCCAGGGAGACAAGAATTCTGCCGAGCTCAATCGCGAACCGTTTCCTTTCAATCCGGCCGAGCTTGATGCTGTTGTCCTGACCCATGGTCACCTGGATCATGTCGGGCGCGCACCCAGACTAATCGCGGATGGGTTCAAAGGGCCAATTTTTACTCATTCGGCTTCGGCTGAGTTGGCCGACATTGTCTGGCGGGATTCCGCGCGCTTGTCGGCCCATGACGGTGAGCCGTTGTATAACGGCGCCAACATAGATCAGACGATCAATCTCATTCAACCAATGCGTTATGGCGAAACTGCCGAGTTGGATGGCGGTATAAGCTTGCGCTTTTTCGATGCCGGACACATTCTGGGCTCGGCCCATGTCGAAATTTTCGGGCAGGGTAAACGCCTGTTGATGTCCGGAGACATCGGTCAGCCCAACTCTCCAATTATTCGCGATCCGACCAACGAGTGGGAAGATTCGTATGACGCAGTCGTAATCGAGTCGACTTACGGCAATCGCTTGCACAAGAGCCGCTCGGATACTCTTGAAGAGTTCAAGCAGATCGTCAAGCGGGCCGTCAAACACAAGGGCATGGTATTAATTCCGGCTTTTGCGATCGGGCGCACTCAGGAGCTATTGTTTCACTTTAATCACATGATTGATTCCGGCGAATTGCCGCGCATTCCGGTCTTGCTGGATTCGCCCATGGCCCAAAGGGTAACCTCCGTTTATCGTTCGCATCGAGAGTGCTATGACGAAAAAACCTGGGCGGCAATAGATAAAGACGATCCACCTATGCGATTTCCCGGCTTGCGTGAACTGGTTTCTTCAACCGAATCAAAAACAGTCAAGAGTATGTCGCCGCCGGCGGTCGTGATTGCCGGCTCGGGAATGTGCTCGGGCGGGCGAATTCTACATCACTTGAAGGACTTCCTCGACAAAGAATCCACGACAGTGATCTTCGTCGGCTGGCAAGGTTATGGGACCCTTGGTCGCCGGCTGGTCGACGGAGTGGATAAAGTCAAGATCCACAGGCAACAAGTGAAGGTCAAAGCCCGAATAGAAACCCTCGGCGGTTTTTCGGCCCACGCCGATCGCGACGTCCTGGTTACCTGGGCCAGGCAAATTTCCGGCAAGCCGCGTTTTTTCCTGGCCAATCATGGAGAGGAAGATGCAGCCAAGGGGCTGGTAAAGGCACTGAAGGACGAGGGCCTCAAGGGCTGTCGCGCCGTCGAGCCCGATCAAACTTACGAGATTTAACTTACCTTGCCGAAAACTTTTTACATTCTGAGCCTGGGGTGTCCCAAGAACCGGGTGGATGCCGAAATGATTTGGGCAGCCGCGGCCCGGAGCGGACTGATCTCGGTTGATTTGGCAGAAGAGGCGGACGTCATAATTGTCAACACCTGTGCCTTTATCCAGTCAGCAGTCGAAGAATCAATAGACACAATCGTCGAAATGGGTCGCTACAAATCCGCAGGTAGCTGCAGCCGGCTAGTGGTGGCCGGTTGTCTGTCGCCGCGTTATGGGCGCGGGCTGATCGAGCAACTGCCCGAGGTGGATTTATTTGTCGGTCCGGCCGAGGTAGGACAATTGGGCAACTGGTTGGCAAAAGAGGTTCCGCCGGAGAAATTCATCTGTCAATCCGGGTCGAGCTTTCTTCCCCAGGCAGCAACCGGCCGGGTGAATTCACTGGCGCCTGGGTCGGCCTATCTCAAAGTAGCTGAAGGCTGTTCGCGGTCTTGCTCGTTTTGTGTGATCCCCCGATTACGCGGGCCGTTACAAAGCCGTTCCCTTGAAGATCTGGTCAGCGAGGCGTCAAACCTGATTGATCTGGGAGTTCACGAAATAGTCCTGGTAGCCCAGGACCTCGCCAATTGGGGCAAGGATCTCAGCGTCCGGCCGGCCCTGCACGATCTGGTCGAGGCCTTGGCCTGCGTAAAAGGTCTAAAATGGTTGCGCCTGATGTACTTGTTTCCGGCTGCTATCCCCGAAAGGCTGATTGAGCTCATCGCCAGTAAGAAAAATGTGCTGGCCTATCTCGATCTGCCGTTCCAGCATATTGATGGTGAAGTTCTCAAGCGCATGCGCCGCGGCGGTGATCCGCAGATAATAGATGCATTGATCGATCGCTTGCGCCGGCAGATTGAGGATGTCGTAATCAGGACATCGCTGATGACCGGCTTCCCGGGTGAATCCGAAGATGCTTTTTTGCGCCTGGTAGATTTTGTCGAGCGCAGCCGGTTCGAACGCCTGGGAGTATTCGCATTTTCGCCCGAGCCCGGCAGCTTGGCTGCCAAACTGGCCGGCCAGGTTCCAGGCCAGGTTGCCCTGCGCCGCCAGGAGGAATTGTTGGCCATCCAGCAGCCGATTGCCCTCGACTATCACACTCGCTTGATCGACAAACAACTGCCGGTTATCGTCGAAGGTGTCAATTCAGAAGGTAAGCTTTTCGGTCGGGCCTGGAATCAGGCTCCCGAAATTGACGGACAGACAATTATCAAGGGCACGGCCGAAATAGGTCAAATAATTACAGCCCGGGTTGTCGATGTCGGCCCCTATGATCTCGAGGTCGATATAAATGAATGATTGAGCGGTTAATTTCGTCTTGCAGGTTGGAGGTAAAATGAAGCTATCTGGTCCCCAAACACTTTTAGTCTTGCTGGCGGCTACGTTGCTTTGCAGCGTGGCCGGGGCCAAGGACTTAGACGCCGGCCAGGTGGCCGATAAAATACAGAAGTTCTACGACTCGACCAAGGATTTCCAGGCAGCTTTTCAGCAAGAGTACTTTTCCAAAGCTCTGGGCAGGAAGAAAACCTCGAGCGGTTTTATCTACATCAAAAAGCCGGGCAAGATGCGCTGGGATTACAAACAACCGCGCGCCAAACACTTCGTGGCCGATGGCCAGGCTTTGTATATCTACGATCCCGAACTCGAACAAGTCATGGTTGATCGTAATTTCTCGGGTTCCCAGTTGACTACCGCTATTTCTTTCTTGTGGGGTCGCGGCAACTTGAAGGATGAGTTCAAGGTCGAGTTTTCCAAGCGAGCGGACCTGGGCGGGTCCGGGCACTATGTGCTCGAATTGCTGCCCAAGAAAAACGCCCGATTCAAGAGGCTTACCTTCGTAGTCGATAAAAAGAATTTTCAGGTGGTCGAGACTTTAGTTGTCGATCCGGGCGACAATATCAATCATATTTTTTTCGCTAAAGTCTCAATCAATGTCGGTCTGAAAGATCAGTCTTTCGAGTTCAAGATACCGGAAGGTGTCGAAGTCATCGAGATGCCTAAAAGACCATAAACCTTAACTGCCCTTTATGATTCTCCGGCGGTCTTGGCCGGCACACCTCGGGTTGTCATGCCCGCGAAGGAGACTGTCGATTTTTAGAGTTTCAAAAGAAAAAATAAGTCATCCCCGAAAAGTTTTTGTCGGGGATCCCTATAATTACAGGTGAATTCGAGCGCGCCTTAAAAGCTGGGTCCCCGACTACTACCTCGGGGATGACAACATCTAACTAAAACCAACTAGGGGGCGTGATTCTGGATAAGCAGTTCCCTGGGTCGCGACCCGTCGGCCGGGCCGATGATGCCCTCGCGCTCCATGCGTTCAATCAACCGGGCTGCGCGGTTATAGCCGATCCTGAGTTTGCGCTGAACCATCGAAGTCGAGGCCTGACCGGCTTCGGCCACGACGGCGATTGCACTATCATACAGCTCATCGTGGTCTTCTTCTTCGACTAACTGCCCGTCTTCGTCGTCTTCTGCCGAGGCCAGAATCGATTCGTCGTAGACCGGCTGGGCTTGTTGCTTGACGTGCTCGACGATCTGGTTGATTTCTTCTTCGGTGATTAAAGCGCCATGAATGCGCATTATCTGCGAGCTGGTCGGAGGGTGGAACAGCATGTCACCGTTACCCAGTAGAGTCTCGGCGCCATTCTGGTCGAGGATTGTGCGTGAGTCTGTCTTGGAGGCCACCCGGAAAGAGATGCGCGCCGGCAGGTTGGCCTTGATCAAGCCGGTAATCACGTTGACCGAGGGGCGCTGGGTGGCCACGATCAAGTGAATGCCGGCCGCCCGGGCTTTCTGAGCGATTCGGGCAATCGATGTTTCCACTTCGCGGCTGCAAGTCATCATTAGATCGGCCAGTTCATCTATGACGATGACGATATGAGGCATTTTCTCGAGGGCGGGCTCGTCGTCGGTCTCGGTTTCTGGTTCGCCGGGATTTTGCGACAGGGCGGCGTCTTCAATGAACGAATCTTCTTCTCCGACCGTCTCAGTCTTGTCGATTACGATTACTTTCTTTGTCTTGGGTTTGCTCTTTTGTTTTGCTTCGTCAGCCAGCTTGGCGTGCATCCTTTCGACTTTACGGTTGTAGTTGTCCAGCGAGCGCACGCCGGCGGCATGCAGAACCTGGATGCGTCGATCCATCTCGTTGACGGCCCAATAGAGAGCCGCCTGGGCTTTGCGCGGATCGATAACAACCGGGAGTAGTAAATGAGGGATGCCCTCGTAGAGGCTCAGTTCCAGCACCTTGGGGTCGACCATGATGAAGCGCACGTCTTCGGGCGTGGCTTTATAGAGAATACTGGCGATCATTGAATTCAGGGCCACGCTCTTGCCGGTCCCGGTTGCGCCGGCGACCAGTAAGTGCGGCATCTTGTTCAGATCGGTCACAAAAGGCGTGCCTTCGATATTTTTGCCGAGCGCCAGAGTCAGCTTCGACCGACTGCGGAGGAAAGAGGAGTGCCCAATTATTTCCTTGGCGAATACGGTCTGGCGATGTTTGTTGGAAACTTCGATACCGACAACCGAGCGACCGGGGATCGGGGCGATTATTCGAACACTCATGGCGCCCAGGGCCAGCGCCAGGTCATTCGATAGGCCGGCAATCTTGCTGACCTTGATGCCCGGGCCAGGAATGTACTCGTACATGGTTACGACCGGTCCGGGCATGATCTTCTTGACTCTACCCTGAACGCCGTAGTCAGCCAGTTTCTCTTCCAGGCGGCGGGCATAGGTGTGAAGTTGTTCTTTTTCAATCTCAGCATGGTCTTGTTCTTCCAACTCGAGAAACTCAATGTCGGGCAGCCGGTAATCTTTGAGATCGAGGGTTGCCAACTGTTTTTCGAAAGCGGCGACCGGCTCGGGCTCTTTTTGGGCTGCCCGCGGAATGACAATCTCAGGTTCATGATCGCGCTTGATGTTCTTGAAACTGCGCTTGGCGGGCTTGTCATCTTCGACAGGAACGGCAAGTGGTCCGGGATCAGACGTGACTACCAGGGGTTCACGTCTGGCAAGCTCAGGTGGCACTGTAACCGGAGGAGATAGAAAGTCAGACAGAGGATCAATCGTTTCGGATTTGGCGGTTGCCGATTTATCGGCCTTGGCCTTGGATGCCGGCACAGGCTTCCTGTCTCTCAGGGATTCGAGCAATTCTCTGGATTCTTTGGCAAGCTTGGTAAAGATCCAGCGGCTGCCGATGTTTATATAATGACCCAAACGGGTGGCGGCCCAGATGATTGCTTGGGCGCTGGAAGTAGCCGCAATATACAAACCGCGCCAGATAGCTTTGATACATTTGAGTGGACTGAATCCGGTGACTTCGATAAGCCCCAGAATCATTCCGGCCGCCGCTAGAACTACAGTTCCGGTGGTCGACAATAATGAAACCATCAGACCGCTGGTGTATTCTCCAACCACACCGCCGGGCGGATGTCCCAGTACCGACTGGCCGGAAAAGACTACATGGCCGAACACAGTTCCCAAGACGGTCAGAGTCAAGCCGCCGAGTATTTTTCTGAATGATAAAGTGATTCCACTCTGACTAAAAGCAACCACGGCCCCGTATACCAAAGCCAGCCCCAGCAAAAACGAAGCCATGCCAAGGGCAGCCAACAGCCCGCTTGCCAGATAGGCGCCAACGATACCGATTAGATTGGCCGCCTTTTGACCAATCCCTTCGAATACAGGATCGGAAGGTGAAAACGAGGCCAAAGAGAGCAGCACAATTGCGGCGGCCAGGCAAAAAACAATCCCGATGATTTCATGCTGCCGACCGGCAATTGCGACATCCCTCGAACTCTGCTTGGTTTTTTTTCGGCTTGGAGAGTTCATGGCAACCTTTCAGTGCTAAGGTTTTTTTGGTTTTTACGTATAAATATTGTAGGCGCAGTGTGGGTTCATGTCAAAAAAATGACCACATTATCCTACATTAACATACAATCAACCACACGAGATGGCGCGGTTGTGTATGTGATTGTTTTATTTGTTATTTCCGGGAAGTCTTGAGGCGCTGAAGTCGATCTTCTTCCACTCTGACCAGAATCGTACGCCCTTTGGCCACAGAAACGGTGCCGGGATGACCCTTGATTGGGTGTAAATTTTTAACCAAGCTATACGTGACTTCGACTTTTTCGGGATTCTTCAAGCCCGAGAATTTAGCAGCCAGGGTGGCGGCATCTAGCAGGGTCTGTTCATCTACGGATTTGTTCTTAGCCAGGCGGACAACTACATGCGCCCCGGATCGGCCGCGGGCATGCAGCCACAGATCGGACCCGCGTGCAATGTGAAAAGTCAGCTGATGATTATCACGCGCACTGCGGCCGACAAGAATGTCCATGCCGCTTTTTGACTGGTACTGCCGATAGGGCAGGCGCGCTTCACTGCGTTTTTTTATCGCGGGTTTTTTGTCTTTCAGGCCGGCATCTTCTAGTTTGGCGCGCAACTGTTCTAGTTGATCGATCGTTTGGGTCGTTTCAAGTTGTTCGCCAAAGATAATTATTTTTTCGAGGCGGCTTTTTTCCTCGGCCAGTCTTTGTTCAATTTTTGGCATGGCCCGTGACAAACGCCGGCTCTTTTTGAATAGCCGGTTCATGTTATCTAAGGCTGACAGGGCCGGATCTAGAGTTACGACGATACTATCGGAGTCCGGGTTGTATGGATCGCTCAATTCAATCGAGGGCTGGCCCTTAGGTACACGACCCAGGTTGAGCTTGAGGGCTTCGGCCTGTCGGGACATATCTTCGGCAGCGCAGCTGGCAGTAAGATCTTTTTGCATTTTTTTCTGACGCGATTTTACGCGTTTGGTTTCTCTTTTCAACAGGCCAGCCAGGCGCTTGTGTTCGCGCTCGAAAGCTTTTTGAATTTCTAGCTGCTGGTAATGTTCGGCGATGGCAAAGTTGGTCTGCAGAGTCAGGGGATCGGCCTTGACGAAACGAGAACTCGGGCCGGGCCCGGGCTTTGCCATTGTTGATTTAGTGTACTGTTGTCCGACCGTCGCCGAACCAATCAGGCTGTCTTTGATCTCACCCGAGCGCATGGCCAGCAGCAGGCGTCCTTTGCGGCCGAAAAGCTCGGCAATCAAGACGTGTTCTCCTGGAGAAGTTTTCGTCTTGAAGCTCAGCCGGATGGTCCGGTCATTTTCGTCCTGGTCGATCTCGGCCAGAATTGCATTTCCCAATTCGCTGCGGCACTTCATTACCCAGCTCGGCGGTTCCGGCAGGCCGGCGAGTTTTTCCTTGATGAGATGCAAGCGGGTGCTGCCGGGAGTCAAGTCGATCAGCAGAAAATGGCTATGGCCGGCAGACCGGAAAGCGAGTTGGGCGACAGACTCAGCCGGCGAGTTGATTTTTTGAAGCTGGGCGCCCAATAGGCAAGCCCGCAACTCGACGACTACATCGGCGAGTTCCTGGGTAGCGAGACTCATATAGATTAAGTAAACTCGGCTAGAAAGATCAGGTGCAAAACGGCCACATAAAGGGGCAGATCAAGCCCGCGCAACAAGTGTTGGCGGAAAACGGGTCGCAGGGCTCACCGGCCTCGTGGCAGCCGGATTCGCATTCACAGTCGGAGTTGCAAAAACTACCGCTACCACAAGCCGGTTCACAGCAGGATTGCCACTCGCATTCTCCAGTGGCAAGTTTGCACTCGTATCCAGTCGCGCACTCTGGGAATTCTGCACTACACCAAATTTTGAGCTCGCAGCCGTAGGTCTCACAAGTGTAACCCTGACAACACTCATCACCGTCAGGATAGCTGCATTCAGCGGCCGCCTCGCACTGTCCGGACCCATAGTTGCAATAGAAGCAGGGATTGATTTGCGCGCATTGCACTTGGGGTTCGTCGTACAAATGGCAGGGCAGCGGGCCGCACTCGAACTCGCCGGCCGGGCAGTAGAAAAACTCATTGCAATGGTCATCGTTGGTGCATCCGACACACGAGTATTGAGGAGGATCTAGCGGAGTGACTGCGGTTTTGCAAGCCGGTGTCTCGGGGGTGTCGCTACAGTCGTTGTCCACGGTGCATTCGGCGTAATAGCAGCTTCCGTCGTTGTCGCAGTGGTAATCGGCCCCGTTTTTGTCGATGCACTCCTGGTCGGTCTCGCAACCGGTGACGCACAAGAAATCGCGGCACCACTGGTAAGAGCTGCAATCGTCATGGGCCAGGCACTGCACACAATCACCGGTAGCGTCGTTGCATTTGGGGCGTCCCGGTTCGTTGAGGCAGTCGTTGTCGTTTACGCAGATCAAGTCGGTGCATTGATGGCTGACACTGCAGCGTTCACCACCGCTGCAGTCGTTGTCGTCCCGACATTCGACGCAAGTCTTGGCGTCGGTCAGACAGTAAGGGTTGCCGGTCGTACAGTGACTGTTGTCGTAACATTCCACGCACTGCCGGCTGGTCGGCTCACACCACATCGGACTGCAGTGACTGTCTTCGACACAGGGGTAACATTTGCCTTGTGCCTGATCGCAGTACGGTTTGGGGTCGGAGCAGTCGTTGTCGTCGGTGCAATCGGGACCGATGATTTGGCATTGGTAGGAATCATTGCACTCATAACCCGCGTCACAATGGGCGTCTTCTCTACAACTGACGCAGACGCCGCTGCCGCTGAGGCAGTAGGGGGTTGGTGAAGCACAGTCATTGTCGCTGCTGCAGGGATTTTCGGGAACACAGACTTCTTTGAGAATCAGGCATAGGAAATTTGCCGGGCAATCGGTGTGGCTCTTGCAAATAGTGCCCATCCGGCAAAAACCCTCCAGGCACAGGTGGTGAATCGGGCATTCACCGATCTCGAGGCAAGCAATATCTTCGTCGCCGCCGTCTGTGCCGTCGCCGTCTGGTCCGGCATCGTTAGCCCCGCTGCCGCCGGAGCAAGCGCCTAAAAACACAGAGACTGCCAGAAGCAGACCGAAGGTCAACACGGCCCGATTGAAAAACTTCATTTCGTACCTCCCGAATAAAAATACGAGACTAAATGGGCATGCACAGGCCTATTAAGCCGAGATGGCGGTACAGACATTCGTAGCCGCCGGCGCACTGCGGGAACAGCAGCGAGCATTCGAAGCGACAGGTGAAAGTCGGGTTGAAAAATTCATCGGCCATAATGCAGCCAAAGCAGAACAGCGAGCTGTCACACAGCAGACCGGCGGCCTGGTCGCAATTGGCGTCCTGGAAGCACATGTCACCATCGCCCAACCCGCCCGAAGATTCACAGAGGTTGGTAGCTAGATTGCAGGTCCAGCCGGCGGGACAGTCGTCGTTAGTATTGCATTCGACCGTATCCTGGACACAGTCACCGGTTCCCGGATCGCAATGAGTTCCGGCCGGGCAGCCGGCATCGGTACACCAGCACTTTCCGTCGGCCCGACACTCGAATCCGGTCGGGCAAGGGTTCGTCAGCGAGCACTTGTCAACACACAGACAGCTGAGCGTGTCGCAGTATTGATCCCCGGAACACCCCCCGCAGCAATCGGTTTGCCCGCAGGTGTGCGAAACATAGTTGCAGGTCTCGGGCGGAACGCAGTCGTCGTTGGAGTCACAGCCGGGTTTGCAAACACCGTCGCCGGTGTCGCACCACTCGCCGGGATTGCAGGTTTCGGGCGTGCAGCCCGGGGTTACGCAGTGATTATCCAGGCAAACCTGCCCGGGCAGCGGACAGTCGATGTCGTTGATGCACTCCTGGACGCAGTTTCCGTCCACACAGCGCGGGAAATCGGGATCTTCGGTGCAATCGGCGTCCGAGAGGCAGTCACCGGTGCTTTCAGGCACACAAGTTCCGAAGTTGCAATAGAACCCGACGCAGCAGTGATCGTTGCCCTGGCAAACCGGGGGAGGGGCGGTGCATTCGCCGTCCTGGCAAATGAGGCAGACCGCCCCGGCCGTCGATCGTGCAGGTTCGTTCATCACCGCCGGTCGGCTGACAAGTCCCGCTGATACAGCCTTCGCCGGTGTAACAGTCACAGTCAGTCAGGCAATTGACCGGGGGTGCCCCTGTTTCGCATTCGTGGGTTGCTTGATTGCATACCTCGTTGGCGGTTTTGTCGCAGTCATAGTTGCAGTTGCAAGACGTTGCGCTAACACACACACCATCTTGACAGTCCTCTCCTGCCAGACAATCGGCAACACTCTGACAAAGTCTCGGTCCGTCGCCATTACTATTGCCGTCGGCGTCTAAATAAACACGATCTGGAGAAACTTGATCCCCGGTGCAACCCGTAATGCCAAAAGTCAGACCGGCCAAAAGTGCCACGACAATTTTGATGTTCTTGCCGTTCATCTCAAAACTCCTTTTTCATTTCATCGACCAGCAAAGAAACTCCACCGTAAAACAGCACTCGAGTTTCGACAATGTTGAGCAGCCTTTAGATACTAGGTACTCAAGCGGTAATCAGTCAAGTGCAGGATTCAAAAAAAACCTATAGCTGCGCATGTTTCCATACAATGTAGGAGAGCTGGCTACCAGTGGATTGTCCTGGCCAGGGTTGTTGCTATGACACTCTCGGCCCCGGCTTTTGTGAGTGTTTCGGCGCAAGCCCGCAGAGTCGAACCGGTCGTAACTACGTCATCTATCAGGCAGATTCGCTTAGCGGCCAGGGGATGTTTCTTGGTTGTCGAAAAAGCGCCTTTTACATTTTGTTCGCGCTCAAAACGCGTTTTCATCTTGGATTGAGACTCGGTCGGGCGAGATCGAGCCAAGTGCAAATAATCGAACGGGACCCGAAGCAGGCCGGCAATCTGGCCGGCTATCAGGGCCGATTGATTGAAGCCTCGTTCTTTGAGCTTAGCCGAATGCAAAGGAACCGGGATAACTAGATCGATTTTTGTGAGATCATATCCCGGCAGACTGGATTCGAAGATCAGCCGGGCGAAAAAAGGAGCCAGCTGGCAGCGGCTTTCGAACTTCAATTTCACTACGGCTTCGGCCAGGCTGCCGCCGAATGCAAAGGCTGACCGGATTGAGCAAACCGGATCGCTTGACTTGCATTCTGGGCAAAATTCGCTTTCGGGACAGGGCTGGCCGCAACTTGCGCAGATAGGCTGCGCCAATCGCTCGAAACCTTCGAAACAAACCGGGCAGACAACCTGCTTGGGATCGTCAAGCAGTGCGTTACAAACGGCACAACTAGGTGGCAGCAGCAAGTCGCCGAGGCCGCCGATTATACTTTGCACGCCTGACTTGAGTGTCTTGAGCCCCCGACGACTCACCCGTTATCCTCGAGAGGAAGGCTCTTTGCGTCGGTCCATAGTCCGTCCAGGTCGTAGTAATCGCGGATTGATTCTAAAAAGATGTGGACGATGACCACGCCGTAGTCCAGTAGAATCCATTGACCGCCGTCTTGACCTTCGGTTCCAAGCGGTCTGACCTTCTGCCGCTTGAGTTGTTCGATCAAATACTCCGCCAATGCACAAGCATGACGATCGCTAGTAGCGCTGACGATGAGTATGTAGTCGGTATAGGAGCTTAGCTTGCCGACGTCGAGTAGTCGGGCTTGACGAGCCTTCTTTTCGATTGCGAAAGTTGAAAGGGCCTTGCCCAGTTCTAGGGCTTCGATGCCGGACCTCCTGTGACTTTCTTGTCTTTGGGTTTTTTCTTGGTCTGGGCTACTCCGGCCGGAGCACCCAAAGAGGAAGTAAACCCCTTGCCGAAAAAGAAATCAATTGGATGAGTATCGACCTGGATTCTTCTCGGCGGCGGCGTAATTTTATCCTCGGCTGGGGAAGCAATCGCCGGAGGATTGCCGAAACCATCTGTCATAATGTTTGCCTTCACAGACAGGACTATTTCATTTTCTCCATCGGGAGTGGGAAAAACAATTTCGCCACTGAAGTTGGCCATAAGCAACGTTCCGCAGTCGGCATCCACTAGAATGGACCCCTTGGCGCTGTGAGGTGTGGATTTGTCCCGCCAGCGATCTTTTGCACTCGGCGTCTTTGAGACCGCTAAAATATATTTCTCGACACCCACCGGAAGGGTCGCTTGGCTGGGAGTGCCACCAATCCGCGGTTTGTCTCTCGACAAACCTACATTGAACCTGACAGCATCCCGACCATGATGCCTGACCATTCCGGCTTTATTGAAGCTGAGCTGGCCCCGAAATAGCCGATATATTGCTGCCCAACCGCCATAGGCGGCATCGCGCCACTTCAGATGATCGCCTGAAAGCGTGCTGCGTTCATGGAAAGAATTATGACGTGTGCGAATGTATAATTTGCCAGTCGAGTAGATCAATTCGAAGCCCTGGCCGTCGTCGTTTTCGACTTTAACTCTGAAATCACCGTTGCGGGCCAGGACGATCAAGTCTTCTTCCCTCAACGAAGCCCGATGCTTTGGGGCCGCCAACCCGAAGTTGATTTTAGCTGTCATTCGATGTGGGCCAAGTCGTTCGGCAACCTCGGAAAAAGGCATCATGTTTATAAGGTCTGCGACTTTAGGGTCGTCGGGTACTAAAAACGGATCGATAGATTCGAGCTTGCCGGCTTTTAACTTGGTAGTTGAGTTCAGGAAGCGATCGAGGTGGGCTTCAGTCTTGTCGGCGCAGGCAATGCCAATTAACCCGATTACAAATACGAATAACATGGAAAAACGTTGCATCGTGCTGGTAGCTTGCAACATTGCCGCGCTCGGGTCAATCTCTTTGACTGGTAAATATATGCAGTTCGCTTGCCGTAGTCCTTGTGTCCGTGATAAACGATTCGAGATGCAAGACTGGAAAGAACTCGCCGGGTTGAGGGTCATCCGTCGCATGGCGGAGATTGTCAACAAGCGCTGGAATCTCGGGGTTGGATTTGCCGATTCGTCCGGCGCCCTGATTCGGGGTCCCGAAGTGACGCGCTTCGCTACGCACAGACCTTTCTGTGAGCTGATTAAGTCCTGCCGTGAGGGTCGCAAACGCTGCAGCCAGACAGCCATCGGTATGATCGAACATCATAATTCCGGCGGCGGCGGCGAGGGTGCGGTAGCCTACACCTGTCATGCCGGCCTGACGGAAATATATGTTCCGGTGAAGAGTGACGGGGAAGAGCAGGGTCTGATTCTGGCCGGCGGGATGTTCACCGAACGACATGTTCGTCGGCAGCGTGAGAAAGTGTTGTCAAGTTGCGCAGACCTCGATCTGCCCGCCGAAGAATTGCAGAAAGCTGTCCGCAAAATTACGGTCCTTTCGGATGAGGCCCAGGAATATTTACGGGACCTGCTCGAGTTAGTGGTTCGCGAGACGCTGGTTTACCAGGAAGAAATTGCCCACAAGGAACGCCGGCTTGATCGACTGACCCGTGAACTGGCCGAACGTTCATCCTACCGCAATATAATCGGCAAGAGCCCGCCAATGCGTGAGCTTTACCGATTGCTGGACAAGGTCGCCGGTACCGATGCAACCGTATTGATCGAAGGAGAAAACGGGACGGGCAAGGAACTGGTATCGCGGGCTATTCATTTCAACTCATCCAGGAAAAATAAGCCGGTTGTCGTACAGAATTGTTCGGCCTTCAATGACAACCTGTTGGACAGCGAACTATTCGGCCACGCCCGAGGGGCATTCACCGGTGCGGTTGGCACCAAGAAGGGCCTTTTCGAGGTAGCCGACGGTGGCACGTTTTTCCTCGATGAAATTGGCGATATGAGCCCAGCCCTACAGGTTAAACTTCTGAGGATACTCCAGGAAGGGACTTTCATTCCGGTCGGCAGCACCCAGACCAGGAAAGTAGATGTACGCATTATCGCCGCGACTCATCGCGACTTGAAGAAAATGGTCGAGCAGGGGCTTTTCCGCGAAGACTTGTACTACCGGATTAATGTCATCACGGTGGCTTTACCGCCCCTGCGCAAACGGCGTGAAGATATTCCAGTTTTGGCAGAGTATTTTCTTGCCAAGCACAGCCAGGGCAAGCGCAAGTGCCAACTGCTGTCGTCTTGCATGGAACGACTAATGGACTACCACTGGCCGGGAAACGTTCGCGAGCTGGAAAACGAGATCGAGCGCTTATTGGTTTTGTGCAGTGACGACAGGCAAATTGGCGAAGAGTTTGTTTCTCCGCGGATTCGTTACGAGATTTATCATGACGGCGAGGGGGCTTCTTCAGAAGCTCCTGGCTTACCGCAGGCCATTGAGCGGCTCGAACGCACCATGATTCTCGATCATCTCAAACAGGCCCGCTGGAACAAGACCAAGGCAGCAATTACTCTGGGTATCTCGCGCAGAAATCTTATCCGCAAGGTCAAGGCGTTCGAACTGGATAGACGGCGAAACCGCTGAGAAAACCTACTACTTGTAACCGTTCAGGCACCAAACCAATGTTCTCAAGCACGCATTGCGGATCGGCCCATCTGGCAAGGAAAAGGCTGAGGTCCGCAGCGGAGCGACCTTCTGGTCGTGAGCATCGGGCCGCAGTCTTTGACGCAGTCCAGATAGGTCGATGTGCGATGCCCCCGTAATGGCATGAACGCTAGTTACAATTTATTGCCTTCTAGACGCCCCATGATCAAAGTCAGGTCGATTCCGTCGGGGAAATATGTATCCAGGGCGCGGATCATACCGGCCAGGACGCCCTCTCTCCAGCCGCGGTCTTTTATCAGGCTGAGGCACTCGTCCAGACAATGCTGACGAATCAATGGAGCGATCACAAATTCGAGACCGTTATCAAAATGGACGGTTTCTTCCTGGATCCGGACTATGTTGTCGACGATGCCGACGTTAGCCAGCAAGCGCTTAGCCGCAAGACGATCGGGTAGTCGCTGGCAGATTTGATCGAGTTCTTCCTGGACGGGAATCAAGTCCTCTTTTTCGAGAACCTCTCGAAAAATGTCCAGCAACTCTTGAAAACTCCCTTGCAGGACGGTCCCCAGCAACAAAAACCCATCTTTTTTCAAAAGGCGCGCAGCTTCGTTTAAAACGCTGTTCAGATGGTAGGCAGTCGCCAGACCCCCCGAGACGACCCCGTCAAAAGTGCCGTCAGCAAAGGAGAGACTATCAGGGCGCTCCTTTTTGAAGAAGACTTGCTTACGGTCGGCTTCGGCTACCTTGAGACGGGCAATCTCCATCAACTCGCGGATGTCTTCGACGGCGATCAGGCGGCCGCCTTCGGGTAAGCGCCGAACGATTTCGGTGGTCAGCCGGCCGGTCGCGCAGCCCATCTCCAAAAGGGTGGTTTTGGGTGGCAGTTCCTCGGGGAATGACTCGAGCAGAAAGGGTACAAAGCGGTCGTCCCAGTTGGGGCGCAGTTGTTTTTCGTAGGCTTTGGCGAGCTTGCGAACGTCCATACAGGTTGTTCCCTACCACAGGCCGAGGGATATTCCAAGACGACAAGAAGGGGCCGTGTCTGTCAAACTCATTTCTTTTTCTTTTTTTTGTATTTGCGTGTGGACTTCATGCGGTCGAGCAAGCCATCCAACAGGTAGGCCACCAAACTCAGTCGCTGGTCGTTCGGGGCGATTCTGATGGCATGCTGAATCTCTTTTTCCGCCTGCACGATTAAAGGGAGGTTCCAACTCAAGTAGCCCAGGGCTAACAAGATTCGCACGTGTGTCAAACGGGCTTCGACATGGTCGGGATTCAATTGGGTTGCCCGAGCCAGTGCTGGGCGGGCGTCACGGTAGCGTCCCTGGGCCAATAACGAGCGGCCCTGCTTGTAAGCCTCGACGAATTGCTTGAGAGTCTGCGGATCGATTTTGTGTAAATTATTTCCGATAAGATCGGTGGCTTGAATTGAAATCCCTGGTTTCCAGGGCTGGCCGGCACCGGCCAGCGAAGCGTGGCCAAGCCAAAATAGGGCGACGAAAAAGCCTGTCCGGCAAAAAATCATCTACCGAAATCTTATAGGCTGATTGCTGATTGGGCAAGCTTATGCGCCTTGCGAGTTGGTCGATTTGTTGACACTCGACCTTAGGCTCCGTACGCTGGTTTTTATGAAGGCCTACATTTTGCCTTCCGGCACACAGATACAGCCTTTCGGCGATCCGGTTTCTGAATCGATGATCGGCAATCGCAAGCTCTGCGATCATCAAGAGCTGGTATTACGACGCGCCGGTCTGGATGTTGTCCGGGTTGACAAGCCCGACGACATTCAAGACAGTCGCTTCTTGTTGACCTGGGATGATGTCTTTTTCACGCGGCGAGTACTGGATGATTTCGTAAAGCAGGCCACCCGGCAGCCGGGTTCGTTGCGCTGCGGTTTGCCGGCCGAATCCTTGCTGGTCAAGCGCACCCGGGGGCTGCAAGACCTGGATCAGGGCCAAGCCGACTCAGAAAAACTCAGCCTCTATCGGCTCTATATCGTTCAAGGCGACGAGCCGCCGGGTACGGCCGCTAAGCTGGATGCCTGTCTCGCAAAGGCCAGGCCGGTCCGGGCCCGCTTCAAAGAGAAAGTCATTTGCCTGCCTGCTCCGCCCCACATCTCGGGCTTCGCTGAGTACGAACATCCTTTGACCTCCAGCGTGATCATCCACGTCAAGAATTGGGTGCATATTTTGTGGGCCAACCAGTTTTCGGTCCAGATCCGCTGGGTCGAGACGGTTCTCGATCACAAGGGCTGGGTGGCCTGGAAATTGTTTGCATCGGCGTTTGCTACTTTGTTCACCGGCCGCTGGAGTAAGGCCGGCTATTTCTGTTCGCTGCTCGGGCGGGCCAATCGCAAAGGCAAGAACTGCTTCATTCATCCGACCGCCACCGTCGAAGGCTGCTTGATGGGTGACAACGTGAAAATCGGGGCCTACGCCCTGGTGCGCGGCTGTATCCTGGGTGACGACGTAACTATCGAAGATCGCGCTAACATCTACTTTTCCGTGGTTGGCTCGAAATGCTTCATCTCCAAGAACTCGACCATGGTTTTTTGCGCCGGTTATCCCGATTCAGATCTGTGCGTTAACGGAATTCAAGCCTGCCTGTTCGGCAGTCGCTGTGCCCTGACCTCGCGGGTCTGGGTGGTAGACCTCAAAGCCAAGGGGGAGGCCATGGTCATGCACCAGGGCAAACTGCAGCCGGTCGGTTCGAGGCTCTTGGGGGCTTGCTTCGGACACGATTGCTTCGCCGGCCTGGACGTTACCATCGGGCAGGGGCGAGAGATTCCCAACGGGGCCGTACTGATCCGGCCGCCCGGCGATATCCTCAGAAAAATCCCGCCGGATTTGCCTCCCGGGGTACCCACCTGGTCTGTCGACGGCCGGGCCGTCAGCCTGGAAAAAGA
Source organism: Deltaproteobacteria bacterium (assembly GCA_019307065.1). Classification (GTDB taxonomy): domain Bacteria; phylum Myxococcota; class B64-G9; order B64-G9; family B64-G9; genus JAFDKH01. The sequence continues at coordinate 9,754 of JAFDKH010000023.1, read as the reverse complement.
CCAAGATGACTGAATTGTCTGGCAGCCGGATCTGAAGTCGGGTCTATTCGCAGACGCTGTCGGTGCAGTTTGTCCCGTCGCAGTGAGAGGGGTTGCTGCAACCGCACTGGTAGTGATCGGTTATGAAGACACAAATCTTGTTCTCGGAAAGCCCAGTGCAATCAGTACAGGTAGCCCCGCAGGCGCTGTCGATAGTGCAAGCCGCGCAGCTGTCGCCGTCACAATATTCGCCGCTGTCGCAGTGAGTGTCATTGGTGCAGCCGCACTCGTAGACACTGGAGCCTTTGTCTACACAGATCTTGTTGCTGCCGGCTGAGGCGCAATCGTCACAGTTCGAGCCGCAGTTGTCGTTGACCGTACAGATTGCGCACAGGTTGGTGCCCAGGTTGCAGTAGGAACCGGTTTGGCAGTCATTGTCGTTATCACAGCCGCAACGATAGCCGCTGTCGTCGATGCAGTCTTGGTTGTTGGTTTGAGAGGCGCAATCGGTGCAACCGGGCCCGCAGAAGGCGGGCAGAGTGCAGGCGGCGCAAGTGTCGACCGCGCAGTATTCACCAGTGTCACAATCTCCGCCGTCGCTGCAGCCGCACTGATAGTTGCCGCCGCCGATATCTACACAGATCTGGTTGCTGCTGGCTGCGGCACAATCGCTGCAGTTCGAGCCGCAGTTGTCGGCAACCGTACAGGCTACACACAGGCCGCTGCCGTTGCAGTAGAAGCCGTTTTGGCAGTCGTTGTCGTTATCACAGCCGCAACGATAGCCGCCGTCGTTGATGCAATCTTTATTGTTGGATTGAGAGGCGCAATCAGTGCAGCCGGGTCCGCAGTGGGCCGGCAGATCGCAGGCGACACAGTTATTGCCGTCGCAATAGACGCTAGATCCGCAGTTGTCTCCGCAGTCGCTGCAATTCGAGTCGGTGCCCAGGGTGGTTTCGCAGCCGTCGAGCCAGCCGCCCGAACAGTTGGCAAAACCGCCGTTGCAGTCGCAATTGCTGGCTGCGCAGGTCGCATTCTGGCCGCAACTGTTGTCGCATAAACCGCAGTGATCGAGCGTTATGCGCAGATCGGTCTCACAGCCGTCGGCCCAGCCGCCGCTGCAGTTGCCCCAGTAGGAGGGATCGCAGCCGCACAGACTCGAGTTGCAGAGGGCATGCTGGCCGCAATTGAAGTCGCAAGATCCGCAATGGGCCTCGGTGACGCGCAGGTCGGTCTCGCAGCCGTCGGTCCAGCCGTTGATACAGTTGCCCCAGTCCTGATCGCAGTTGCAGCTGCTCGAGCTGCAGCCGGCATGCTGGCCGCAATTGAAGTCGCAGGATCCGCAATGGGCCTCGGTTACCCTCAAGTCGGTTTCGCAGCCGTCGGACCAGCCATTGATACAGTTGCCCCAGTCCTGATCGCAGTTGCAGCTGCTCGAGCTGCAGCCGGCATTCTGGCCGCAACTGTTGTTGCAACTACCGCAGTGCGCCTCGGTCACTCGCAGGTCGGTTTCGCAGCCGTCGGCCCAGCCGCCGCTGCAGTTACCCCAGTAGGTGTCGCATTCGCAGGAGCCATCAGTACAATGAGCATGTTGCCCGCAGTCGTTGTTGCAGGAGCCGCAGTTGTTCTCGTCGACGTCGGTATGGGTTTCACAGCCGTTGGGGATGTTGGCGTCACACTGAGTCCAGCCGCTGTCACAGCTGACGATAGTGCAGGAGCTGTCGGAACAACCATGCTGGTTGACATTCGGCAGGTTGCAAGGAACGTTGCAGGTGCCGCAGTGTTGCGGGTCGGTGGTGGTCTGGATCTCGCAGCCGTCGTCCCAGTCGTTATCGCAGTTTTCCCAGCTGGGGTTGCAGTTGCAGTTGCTTGAACTGCAGTATGAATTTTGCCCGCAGTTGTTGTTGCAGCCGCTGCAGTGGTCATGAGTAATCCGCAAGTCGGTTTCGCAGCCGTCGGCCCAGCCGCCGACACAGTTGCCCCAACTGGGATCGCAAGCGCAGTTGCGATTGTTGCACCAGGCGTGTTGCCCGCACTGGTTGTTGCAACTGCCGCAATTGTTTTCGTCGTTAACGATGTCTATTTCGCAGCCGTTGCTCCAGCTGGTGTCGCAATTTCTAAAGCCTGTGTTGCAGGCGCAGTTGCCGAGGCTGCAATGCGCGTTTTGGTCGCAATCGTTGTTGCAGCTGCCGCAGTCGGTGTTGGTCGTCAGCAGGTTTATCTCGCAGCCATTGGCGTCTTGACCGTCGCAGTTGCCCCAGTTGCTGTTGCAGCCGCTCAGGATACAAGTGAAACTCGAGCAGTAAGCCGTCGCGTTGGAGAAGAAGCACAAGTTATCGCAGACGCCGCAGTGTTCAAGGGTATCGGTCAAGTCGGTTTCACAGCCGTTCGAGATATCGATTTCACCGGGCTGCGGGACCGGCAGGCGGACGTCATTGTTGCAGTCGTCATACGGGGCAACGCATTCGAATTGACATTCGGCACCAATGCAGGCATCGGCCGGCCCGCCGGGCTCCCCGCCGCGGCCCGCAATTTTTGTACCCGGGCGAGAAGGACAGAGAGAATCCACGCTAGCCAGTGGATCGGCGGCATCGATTGAGCCGTTGCAGTTGTTGTCATAATCGTCGCAACGCTCGACCGCCCCTTCGGTTTGATAACACCGGTATTCACAGCTGCCATTCAGTGTGCAAAGATCTGCATCATTATCCCACCAGCCATTGTCATGGTCGCATTCGCACTGACAGACTCCCTGTATACAGCGGATTATCGAAGCATTTTCCTGTGGGCCGATATCGGCAAGGCAGTCGAGCCGAGCGGCTTCATTGAGATCGGTAATTCCGTCACAATCGTTATCCAGGTCGTCACACAGCTCGTCAATGGGCTGAACGCAAAATTGGTCCATTACCAGCTGGCCGTCGATACAAATGAAGTCGCCGGCGACACACTCGCCCTCGGTGGTGTCCTGACAAACCGCGGTTTGGCCGGCAGTGCATATACACAACCGATTGCCGCTACCGTCAAAGACGTCATCGGGCAAACCGTTGCAGTCGTTGTCCAGCCCGTCGCAATGCTCGGTCGTTTCGTCCAGGGTGTAGTATTCGTAATCATCGCCCAGTTCCGGCGTGTAACATTCGTCATAGGCGAACTGGATTAAGTCGGCTTCGCTGCAGAAGATCCAGCTGCCGTTTTCACAGCGCTTCGTGGCATTGGCGCAGCAACCCCGGTTTTTATCGTCGCACGGCAGTAACCAGACCACGTTGTCGGTAATGCCGTCGCAGTCGTCATCGAAGCCGTTGCATTCGCCCTGTTCGGAGATATCCGAAGAATCGGGATCGTCGGGATTGAAACCCAGGGGCAATACCTGTCCCTGGCATTCACCCCAGCTGGCATCGTCGCTACACCATCTCTCACCCTGAGAACATGGCATGTGATTCAAGTACTTCTCATCGGCGTCGTAACAAAGTTCTCTATCGCCGGGGCGACATCCGCCGCAGCCGATATCTTTTTCGTCGATGAAGAAGTCGCAGTCGTTGTCGATTGTGTCAATACAATTGAGATAACAAATATAGCCGCCCTGGTCGCATTCCACACCGATTTCGCGCTGATCTACAGTTACCGTCCGGCCTTCCTCGACCGGGGTTTGCAGCCCCACACACAGTCCCCACAGCCCGCCTTCACAGGTCTGGACTCCTTTGGTGCAGGGACACTTGGGATTGTTCTCATGCATGCATAGGGTTACCGGGGCGTCCGCCCAGTGTGGCCAGCAGGCACGTTCCTCTCCGGGCGGGCAGGGGCACTCGCCTTCATCTGTCGAGCCGTTACAGTTGTTGTCGAGGTTGTCGCAAAGCTCGATCGCGTCCGGATGTATGTCAGCGTCGTCGTCATCGCAGTCATTTGGCGGACAGAACCCGTCTTCGTCGTTATCCTGGCAGCCTTCCAGTGCCAGAAAAATGTCCTGTTCACCCAGGTCGACGATCTGGCCGTCGACGAAGTCGAGATTTTCTAAAGAGCCGTTGGCGACTTCTTTATCGTTGCGGTAACCGATCCCGACAATGCGAATGCGCTGGTTGATTTCGCCCCCGGCTAACACCAGAACCCAAAGCTGGTGTTCGATAAGATCGGCGGTTGGGTCAAATTTCTTCGCAACCGGAAAAGGCGGATCGGGAACACTGACATCCATAACCGGGGTTGTTTGGTATGAAGTTGCGTCGTAAATATAGAGTCGAACGTGAGTTATGGTGACATCCGGGCTGACAATCCGGACCCAAAGGCCGGTCTGATTGTCTCCGCCGCAACCCGGTAAGATAATACCGGCCAGTAGAGATAGAGCCAGCAACCCGGCTATCGCGAATCGTTGCCAAGACCTGTTTTTACATTTCATCACAGACACTCCACCAGCAGGGAATATGGCACATCTATTGTGTGTTCATGTTCAGGAACCAACTGGAAATAATAGTAATTCCACTAGTTCAAATTAGCACGCGCCTGTCAAATTCGTCAAGCGCGGGCGTATCTTGACACCAAATCCGGCGCTGTGATAGATGCAAAAGCCACAATAGATGCAAGGTTTTCATTCGTAAGAAGGCCTTAGATAAAGGGAAAAAGGAGGCTTCATGCGCTTCACTCAATTAACCTGGTTGGCAGCCTTTGTGTTTGTTCTCGTAGCCCCATCCGCCCTGTTTGCCCAAGATGAGACGGATCCTAAAAAAGAAGACAAGCCTGCCTCGACCACCGAGGATAAAAAAGATTCGGCCGAAAAAACAAAACCGGCCGATACGCCCAAACCGGCAGACACTTCTGAGCCAGCCGACACCGCCAAGCCGGCCGAGACGACCAAGCCGGCTGAAACGACCAAGCCGAAACTGGAAATGGTTCCGCCACTGCCGGCCGTCGACGACGGCGATATGTTGCCGCTCAATCCGCCCGATAACGGTGCCGAAGGCGGATTGGCACCTCTCCCGGAAGGCTTCAAAGAAGTAACCATGGACGAGGCCGGTGCGGACAAGCCGCCCTTGAACGTATTGGATCTCCACGGTTATTTGCGACTGCGCGGCGACTTGAACGACGGGGCCGATCTCGGACTCAATCACCGCGCCTATCCTGTAGCCTCCGATCGCGGAGTATTTTATCCCCAGTTTCCAAAATCAGCCACCGGGCGAACCGACACTTTGGCCAACGCCAATATGCGCTTCAGGCTCGAGCCGACTATTAACATCTCCGAAGACGTGCGCATCATGGCCCAGATCGATATCCTGGATAACCTGATTCTGGGCTCGACCCCGGACGGGTTTCCGATGAACCAGTATTTTCCGCTGGTGGTCTTCAGCCAGGGACAGAACCCGCCGGTAGCCGGAATCAACTCCCTTCGGGACAGCATCGTAGTCAAACGGGCCTGGGGAGAAGTAATGACTCCTGTCGGCTTGCTGCGCTTCGGCCGCATGCCTTCCGACTGGGGCTTGGGACTCCTGGCCAACGACGGCGGCCCTTCTCACTACGACAATGGTCCCTTGGTGACCCGCCCGGATCGTTTCAGCCGGGTGGGCCAGTGTTTCGATTGTGACTACGGCTCGACGGCCGACCGGATAATGTTTGCCACCAAGTTGTTCGGTCACTACATCGTACCGGCCGTGGATTTTACTTCAGAGGGTCCCTATTTCAGCTGGTCCAATGAATACGCCGGGCAGCCGATCGATCTCGATCAGCTCGACGATGTGACTTCCTGGATCATTTCGGTTTTCAAGCGCGACAAACCCGAAGATATCAAGCATGCCCTGAGTCAGGGCGACTGGGTGCTAAACTACGGGGCCTACTTCGTCTTTCGTAACCAGGCCCTGGATGCGATCGACTATAATGTTGCCGGTGACCCTTCCAGTGGGGCCAACCAGGATGTGGGTGACTACGCGGTTCGCAATGCCACGGCCTACATTCCCGACATCTGGATTCGTTTCATGTGGAAAAAACTTCGGATCGAGCTCGAAGCCGTGATGATTATCGGGAAAATCGGTTACACCAGAATACAAAACAACCTGGACTCTGAAGGCAATTTAGTTGCATACGAGGATGATGTCGGCATAGACATTCTACAGTTCGGCGGCGTGTTGCAGGCCGACTACACATTTATGAATGATCAGTTGATCCTGGGTATGGAAGTCGGTTTTGCCAGTGGTGATGACTCGCCCGGGATGGGCGTTAGGCCTTTTCTCGAGACACAGTTTTCGAATGCCCATGATGATTACAACGTGAACAACTTCCGCTTCAACTTGGACTACCATGTCGACATGATTCTGTGGCGCGAGATCATCGGGACTGTCACCGATGCGCTCTATCTGAAACCGACCCTGCAATACAACATCGCCGAGGGCCTGGGAGCCAAGGTCTCAGCCATATATTCGATGGCAATCTATTCGGATTCGACACGCGGGAAGTCAAATCCTCTGGGTCTGGAGTTCAACCTCGACTTCTTCTATTTTTCGGATGACAACTTCCATGCCGGTTTGTCCTACGGAATTTTGATTCCCTTTGCCGGGATGGACGACCTGGGCGACGACATGATTCGCGGTTCAGCCATCAGCGATGCCAATATGGATAACGACGCTGACATTGCCCACCGCGTCATGGGGCGTCTGGTCCTGTATTTCTAGATTCCGGTCCTGCAAGTTTTCAAGGTGGACTGGCTGGTGTTTGGCAAGACGAGAAAATGTGCAATTGGCAGCGAATCAAAGAGCACTAAACCAGCTAGCCTTCTATCCATTCTGATTGCGATTTTGATGTTTGTCTTCCTGGCCAACTGCGGCGTGAAAGGTCCGCCGCGGCCGCCGAAAGACACTTCCTGCGCAAAAACCGTTTCAGTTGATGGCGGAACCGCTCCGGACGGAGGTAAGTGATGTTGTGGGGAACAATGACCGCTATCGTGACGCCTTTTTCAAATGGCCAGGTAGACGTCGATACATTTCGCAACCTGGTAGAGCGCCAGATTGCCGCAGGTATTCATGGCCTGGTCGTATGTGGAACAACCGGAGAAGCTGCCAACCTGACTATTGAAGAGCAGCTGCTCTGCGTGCGGCATGCAGTCGAGCAGGCCAAGGGGCGAGTGCCGATTATTGCTGGAACCGGTACCAACAACTCACGGGTGACAATGGAATTGACTCGTAAGGCTGCCGCCTTGAGGGTCGACGGTGTCTTGGTAGTCACTCCCTATTACATCAAGCCCACCCAGGCCGGATTGATTTCGCATTTCGAAAAAGTAGCTGAAATCGGTCCTCCGGTGGTGGCCTATAATGTGCCGGGCCGCACCGGAGTCAGTCTGACTGCCGAAAGCGTGGCAGCTCTGGCCCGCATAAAGAACGTCGTTGCTCTGAAAGAAGCCAGCGCGGATCTCAAATTGAACGGCATGATGGTTCGCGAGGCCTCCGATGACCTGGCAATTCTGTCTGGTGATGACTTCACCTATTTGCCGCAGCTAGCCATCGGAGGGAGTGGTTGCATTTCGGTAGTCAGCAATGTTGCTCCGGCCGACATGGTCGAACTGACCAATCGCTGGCGGGCGGGTGATGTAGCCTTTGCCAGGGAAATTCATCTCAGGCTCTTGCCTTTAATGGAAGCCCTGTTTTGCGAATCCAATCCCATCCCGGTCAAGGCGGCTATGGCTCTGATGGGCCTGATGTCGCCAGAGGTTCGTCCGCCGCTGACTAAGCTTTCTGCCCATCTCGAAGCGCCGCTCAGGCAGGCCATGCGGGCCAGCGGTGTTCTGGAGGACGGATCGTGATTGGAGTGTGTATTTGCGGGGCTCGCGGTCGCATGGGACGCATGCTGACCGAGTTGATCATCGAGGCGGATGATTTAGTCCTTTCGTCGGCCTTGGAGAAATCCGGGCATGCTGATTTGGGTCTGGAGTTGGGGCCAGATAAGGTTAAATTGACCGACGATGCGCAGGCTGCTCTGAGGGCTGCCGAGGTCGTCTTAGACTTCAGCTTGCCCCAGGCCGTCTGCCAACATCTGCAACTGGCCAGTAGCAAAAAGAAACCGCTGATTACCGGCACGACTGGATTCTCGGCCGAGCAGATCAAGCAAATCGAACAAGCCGCCAAAGATATCCCGATTGTTCTCTCTGCCAATATGAGTCGGGGTGTTTTTGTTTTGAATCGCCTCGCCCAGCAAGCAGCCCGGGCGCTGGTCGAGTACGACGCCGAGATATTCGAAATCCATCACAAAGACAAAGTCGACTCGCCGTCCGGTACGGCCAAACAATTAAGTCAGGCGATCGAGGCGGCCAGGGGCGGCCCGGGCCAGGAAATTTACGGGCGTCTAGGCCTGCGCCAAACCACAGAAATAGGTCTTTGTTCGGCCCGGGGCGGTGACGTGGTCGGGGAACATCAGGTCATGTTTCTTGGGGCCGGCGAGCAGATCATCCTGACTCATCGGGCCAGCTCGCGTAAACACTTCTGTCTGGGGGCCCTGGCGGCAGTGCGCTTTATAGGTGTTACCAAGCCCGGCAGATCGGCGGGTTTATACTCAATGGCAGATGTGTTCGAGGAGTGTTAAGTGCGTTTTTGCAGATTTGCATTGTCCGACGGCAGCCCGCGTTACGGCATCGTGGAAGGTCAAGCCGTTGTGGAGGTCGAAGGCGATATATTTGAGCGCTACGGGGCAACCAGTCAGATTCATCCAATTGCCGAGATCGAGCTGTTAGCGCCGGTCAATCCTTCTAAGATTGTTGCCTTGGGTACGAATTTTAGCCTGCATGCTAAAGAAATGGGACGAGAGGTTCCCGACGAACCCAAGATTTTTCTGAAACCGCCCTCGGCCCTGATTGGGCACCAGGCGCCGATTGTTCTGCCCAAAGTTCCCGGCCAGATTGATCACGAAGCCGAAGTTGCCCTGATCGTAAAACGGGTGGCCAAAAATGTTCCTGCCGATCAAGCCCTTGATTACGTTATGGGATACACCTGCTTCAATGACATATCCGCCCGGGCCCTTCAAAAGAAGGATGGTGTTTTCGCCCGGGCCAAGGGGTTCGACACCTTTGCGCCAGCCGGACCATGGCTTCAGACCGATCTTGTTTGGGAAAAACTCGAAGTTGAAGGCTGGGTCAATGGAGAACGGCGGCAGCATGGGGCTTTGTCAGATCTTGTTTTTGGCGTGCCGGAAGTGATGGCCTTTGTCTCACGGGTGATGACACTATTGCCGGGAGACATGATTGCCCTGGGGACCCCGCTCGGTGTCGGCCCGCTCGAAGACGGCGACCGGGTTCAAGTGATCATCAACGGGGTTGGGACTCTCGAGAACCCGGTCGTACAGGAGTAATCCAACCTGGAGGAAACAACATGGAACTTCAATTAGCCAAACGCATGCAGGAACTGGCTCCTTATTTGTTTGCCGATCTGGATCGCAAAAAGTCGCAGGCCCAGGCCCGGGGTGTAGATGTAATCTCATTTACCATTGGGGATCCTGACTTGCCGACTCCTGATCTTATTGTCGAGGCCGGTCAGGCGGCCCTGGCTGATCCGGCCAATCACCAGTATCCGGTCTATGCCGGCTCGCAGGTGTTTAGACAGGCGGCCGCCGATTGGATGAAAAAAAGATTCTCGCTAGAGCTCGATCCGCGTAAGGAAATAGTTGCCTTGATCGGCACCAAAGAAGGTATCGCCCACCTGTCGTTTGCCTTGATCGGGCCCGGCGATGTTGCCTTATGCCCGGAACCCGGCTACCCGGTTTATGCGATTGCCAGCAAACTCGCCGGCGGGGAAGTGTATGCCCTGCCGCTGGTCGAGCAAAACTC
>JAFDKH010000314.1 GCA_019307065.1 Deltaproteobacteria bacterium | reverse complement strand
GTGCGTTCGTTTGGGCTTCCTCGCACAACAGCCTCAGCTTTTCACTTTCGGCTGCCAGATTTTCCCTGATCTTTAAAAGATCAGCATGCTTTTTTTTCCGCTGTTCTTCAAACAGTTTTCGATCCTTAAACCGGGTCTGATCCGACGCCAGACGGTCGTGTAGTTCAACAATCGCCACCGTGGGGTCGGCGGCTCCAAGATCCGGGGCCAGTTTATCCAGCAGATCCTTTACACGAGCGGCGTACTTTTCGTAGTTGGACTGCATGCCGGCGATCCGCTGCCGTTTGCCGTCAGCTTTTTCCAATTCAGCGAACACCTGGTCCAGCGCCAGAACGAAGTCGTTTACATCTTCCGGTGTCGCATCGGCGGAAAACCCAAGCTTGCCGACTGCCTGGGTCCACTGCATTGCCCTGGCCTTCATATCCCCTTCGGTCTCGTCTTTGCGCCGAATGCTGTCGTTGATCTGCCGTTCGTAGCCGGCAATCTCGGATTCGCGGCTCTGGCGGTCCTTGATGAGTCGATCATTTTTTCGCCGGGTTCGTTTCGCAAGGTCAAGCAGCTCGGCATAATCAAGCTTGTCCGGAAGAGGGACGTTCAATTCTTTCAATCTTGCGCTCAGTTCTCCGGCCATCCGTTCCATATCGGCTTTCAACTGCTCAGCCATATTTTTTTTCTTTCTGCATTCTGCCGCCCTGCGTCTGATCTCCTCCGCCCTTGCCGACCATGCCGCCATTTCCCGGGGTTCCAGCGGTGCAATGCCCAACGGCTGCCACAGTTTTTTCCATTCATCCCGGTAAGCGGCGCGGGATTTTTCCTCCATCTCTTGACGCTTTTTATTTGCCGACACTTTGTCGCCAAGATCCTGGATGCCCGATTTCAGCGCTTGGGCGCGCGCCACGTCTTCCGCATCGTTGCGAAGGATGTCCGCGGTGTCATCGGCGATGGATACAGCCTTTTCGTATGCGCCCGCAAGGTCGTTGCCATAAGACATGGCGTCCATAAAGCCCTGGTCGACTTCGCCCTGCTCCAGCCAGACCGAACGCACCGAACGCCAGCCCCGTTCCCTCAGGTCACGGTGGGATTGCAGATCCTCAAGTGAAGCCAAATCCCGCGATTCGGTCAAATCGGAAAGCGCTTTTTGCTTTTCTTTCAGTTCCTCGTCTAAACGGGTCCCTTCCTTTTTGAGTTCTTCGATGCCTTGGTCAAGTTTGGAGAAAGACGATTCAAAACCGCGCATCGTTTCCGGGGAGGGAATGGCCAGCTTTTCCAGGGCACCCAGTTCCCCGGACCACAACCCCAAAGCGGACAGATCGGCTTCGGCCTGTTCTAAAGCCGATGCATACTCCAGTTGTGCATGAGAAAGCTGGTCTTCGATCTTTCCCAGTCCGTTCGCATGTTCGAGGCAATCTTCTAATGAAGAAGTGTCCTTTGGCGTTTCAAGGCCATCAAGATCCTCCCTGGCCCCGGACAGATCGGCTTTCGCCGTTTGCAGCACTCTTTCGGCATGATTAAAGGCCTCTTCCAGCTTAGCATACCGATTTCCCAGTCTCTGAATTTTGGATTTATCCGCCGTGGACAGCCTGAGGGCCTCAATGCCCTCCAGAGTCAATCCGGCTCGCAGAAGACTGATATTTCTTTGAGCAGATTCATTGTGTCGGTATATTTCGCCCCTCAGTTTCTTCATATCGGCAAGGGCCGTCGTATGAACGCTGACCTGTTTTGCCAGTTCTTCGATGAGTTTTGCATGGGCGATGACCTGATTGTCATACGTAAGCGTTTCAAGCTGCTGATCTATATCCGCCAACTCCAGAAAGAGATTTTGTTCGGCCTGTTCTGCGGTTTTCATCTTCACCTGGATTTCGACTCTGCGCTGGGCGAAGTCTTCCGCCAGATCCGGCACGGGGCCGAGGGTGGCCAGGGCTTTTTGCAGCTCGTCTCGACGGGTCACATACTTGAGGGCATCACGATGGCGGGACAGCAGACTGACTTCCGAAGACATGGCTTCCAGACGATCGGCCGCACGGGCTTCACGGTCGCAAAGATCGTCCAGCCGCCTTTTCATCTTCTTCCACTGATGCTGGCTGGCCGATGCGGCGCGAAGCTCCTTATTCAAGTGCTCAAGTTCCGCAATGTCGGCATTGATGACGGCCTTTTGCGCCCTGGGCCGAAACAGGCTGTTCTGTTTTTCTTCAAGCCCGGCCATGACCTGCTTCAGGACATTGAGGCCGGAGGTTGCGGCAAAAAGGGCATGGCCCAGTTCGCCGCCGGCCGCCAGAACGCTTTCCACCCCCTGACGGAGGGATTGATGGGAAATGCCGAAGGCATGTTCGAACGCCTGGCGGTCCATCTTGCCTAAAATGGCATCCAATTCGAGTTGGCCCATGGGTTCTCCGGTATCATCGATTAGATCGTTCTTCCGGCGCTTGTAACGTGTCATGTTCAGCAGCCTGCCGTCGGAAAGCCGCAGGGACCCGCCCACTTCCAGCTTTTTGTAATCATGCAGCCAGGCATCTTCGACCTTTTGGCCGAATCCGTACAGCAGCCCCAGCATCGCACGAAGGGCTGTGCTCTTACCGGCTTCGTTGGGTCCGAAAACGATATGCAGACCGTGGCCCTCGCCGGAAAAATCAACCACCTTATTGGTGAAGGGGCCGAAAGCCTGGAGTCTAAGGATGTCGATTTTCATGACGCCTCCTGCTCGCTTTGGGCGTCCGCCAGTGCGGTCAGCAGAAGGTCTCCGGCGTCTTTCAGCATCTGCTTCATTTCGCGCAGGGAAATCCCCACGCCGCTGCCCGCCAATTTGGCTTTGAGGTCCGTCAAATCCAGTTCGATGTCCTGGGGATGGGTGGCCAACTCGGCCAAATAGCGCAGCAGCTCGCCCTGGGGCGTATCGCTTTGCGCCAGTTGGTCGAGATCCGCCACAGGACCGGTTTGCACCTCGACCTTTTCGATCCAGGCTTTATTGCCGGAAACATCTGCTGCAACCGCACGGATATTTGCGGTCAGCGCCATCGGATCGGAACATAGCCGCCCGTGAACGGCGCAGCGTCCCTTTAAAACCGCACGCACGCAACAGGGCCGCCCGCCCTGGCTGCCCATGGCGTCACCCAAAGCATTTCCAAACAAGGAAGCGGCTTCCGGAATACTCTCAGCCCCGCTGACGTCTGCAACAACGCTGAGCCAGCTGACAACGTCCAGGGGGACAAATTCGGTTGTCAGCGCCCCATGATCCGCTTCGGCCCAGACGCACCCTTTCCGGCCGGTTTCCTTGATATGCCGGCCCTGGCTGCAGCCGGCATAGACAATACGGGGCGTTTCCCGCAAAAGAGAAAAATTGTGAACGTGCCCCAAGGCCCAGTAATCATACCCCTTGGATGCAAGTTCATCGACCGTGCACGGAGCGTAGGGCAAATGCCCCCGGGCGCCGGAGATCAGGCAATGCAATAACCCGATATTGAGCATGCCTTCCACCGGATCCGGATAGGAAGCTGCAAGGTTGTCCGTAACCTCCGGAGCTGCGTAACTCTGGCCGTGAACCGCGATTCCGAGATCTTCCAGAAGCCATGTCTCAGGCTTGTGGGATTTAAACACTTTTACGTTATCCGGCAGTGGCAGCGTTTTGGTCATGGCGTTGGCCGCATCGTGATTGCCCCGAACGACGGCCACCCGCACCCCAATCTCTGCTAAACGCCGCATTTGGCCGGCGAAATAAAGACCGGTATTAAAATCCTGCCAGTCGCCGTCGTAAAGATCCCCGGCGATCAGCAGCAACGGCACCCCTTCTGAGATGATAAAATTGACCAGGTTGTCGAGCGCCTGCCGTGTAGCGCCCCGGATCTCCTCAAGGGAAGGCGCACCATCGTAGCGAAACAATCCCCTAAGTGGCGAATCCAAATGAATATCGGCGGCGTGAACAAATGTGGTCATGGTACCTCCGAGCCAAATTTAACCCTAACGTTTCCAAAAGGTCAAAAAGGCGAATATTTGACTATCATTCTCATCATGATTTGGATAAATGTGAAGATATTTCCCGTATTCCGAACAGATGTCCTTTCCTTGTAATGAGGTGCTAAGGCGCGGGAAACGCTCCAGCGTTTTCCCGTCGATACTCCATTGACTTGATAGATGCCTACAGGCTAGTCGCATTCAGCTCACGTATCTCTGAAAGATACCTCGACAGATGAGGTCGAACTCCTTCACATGCTCTTGTTCACCGTTGTTATAGACTGTCTGTTCCCCGCAACAAGCAAGAATAGCCTCGGGGCTTGCTACTTTTTCACAGAAATCCTGGGCCTTCGATGGTTTGTCTGCACCCTTGACAGTATCTGGATAATACTGCTCAATAGCCCCGCGTTCAAGCACATAGATATCGTCTTTTCGCAGCATCTGAAGCAGTCGGTGTTTTAACTCTAACATCTGCCCGTCATCGCTGTGCTGCAAAACATCCAGCCTTTCCGATTTTCGCTGCCACGCGAAAAAAGCTTCTGCCGCATTGTCATGCTCCTCCTGCGTACATTCACCAGCCCTGAGTTTCACCCCGCATTCCTTT
>JAFDKH010000131.1 GCA_019307065.1 Deltaproteobacteria bacterium | reverse complement strand
AAATTTAATCGAACGAAACCACATGTGAACGTGGGCACAATTGGACATGTGGATCACGGCAAGACAACTTTGACGTCTGCGATTACAAAAGTGCAGTCGGACAAGGGTCTGGCCGAGTTTCAATCGTATGATCATATAGCCCGGGCGTCGATTTCCCAGGGTCGTCGCAACGACATGAAGATATTGACGATTGCGACGAGCCACGTGGAGTACGAGACCGTAAAAAGGCATTATGCGCATGTCGACTGTCCCGGGCACGCCGACTATATCAAGAACATGATCACCGGTGCGGCGCAGATGGACGGAGCGATATTGGTGGTTAGCGCCGAAGACGGGCCGATGCCGCAGACACGCGAGCACATCTTGTTGGCGCGCCAGGTGAACGTGCCGGCCATGGTGGTGTTTTTGAACAAGGCCGATACGGTAGACGACCCTGATTTATTGGAGTTGGTCGAGCTGGAAGTGCGCGACTTGTTGACAGCCTACAAGTTCCCCGGCGACAAGATTCCGGTAATAGCCGGAAGTGCATTGAAGGTGATGCAGGGCGACACAGGCGAATGGGCGACCAGGATCCAGGAGTTGCTGGAGGCGATGGACGAGTCGATTCCGGAGCCGGTCAGGGACATCGACAAGCCGTACCTGATGCCGGTCGAGGATGTATTTACGATATCCGGGCGCGGAACGGTTGCGACCGGTCGAATAGAGCGCGGAATAGTGAAAGTCGGCGACACGGTCGAGATCGTCGGGATCAAAGAGACGACCAAGGTGGTTGTTACCGGGGTGGAGATGTTCCGCAAGCTGCTGGATGAAGGCCAGGCGGGCGACAACATCGGGACGTTGCTGCGCGGAATCAAGCGGGACGAGATCGAGCGGGGGCAGGTATTGGCGAAGCCGGGTTCGATCGAGCCGCACACGAAGTTCCAGGCAGAAGTGTATGTGTTGACCAAAGAAGAGGGCGGGCGGCAGCAGTTTTATTTCCGGACGACCGATGTGACCGGCGATGTCGAGTTGCCCGAAGGTGTCGAGATGGTAATGCCGGGTGACAACGTGAATATCAAAGTCGCCTTGATTACTCCGATTGCCATGGAAAAAGAGCTGCGCTTTGCCATCCGCGAGGGTGGCCGCACAGTCGGTGCCGGCGTAATTGTAGAAATTTACGAATAAACGTAGAAGACAAGCACGGTAAAGCGGCAGTTTGAGGTGGTCAGATGAACCGGGTAATCGTTATAATGGAATGCACTAAGTGCAAAAATCGTAACTATACGACAACGCGCAACAAGAAGCAGCACACGGATAAGTACCGGTTGAAAAAATATTGTCCATTCTGCCGCGTACATACCGAACACAAGGAGTCAAAGTAGATCCCCCGGCGCTGGATCGTCTGGTGGATTTATGGGTCAGTAGCTCAATTGGTAGAGCAACGGTCTCCAAAACCGTGGGCTGAGGGTTCAATTCCTTCCTGGCCCGTATGAAGAAGTTCGAGAAGTAACAGTTTCTCGATTGGAATATAGGAGTTCTCATGGGTTCGAATCGGCGTTGGGTGGCATTGGCGTTTCTGTCGTTTGGAATGTTGTTCTGGGTTTTGACGACAAAGACCGTGGCTACTTTAATGGATTGGTTTGGCGTGGGAGAGTTTGACTTCCAGCTAATCGGTGAAAAATTTACACTTACAACCATGATAGGTTTTTTGGTTGCGGGAGCGACTACTTTGTACTGCTACCGTCATCCTAAACTGTCGATGTTGTCGAATGAGGTAGTTGTTGAATTGAAGAAAGTTACCTGGCCGAATGCTCAGGAAACCAGAGGCGCCACAGTCGTAGTGATTATCACTGTTTTCATCATGGCTGTCTTCCTTGGGGTCTTCGATCTGTTTTGGTCGAATCTCATGGATTTCCTCTATCCAAGTGTCCAGTCGGGGTAGGTCTAATATTTACAACGGCCGTTCTATTCAGCCTGAGGCAATCCAATTCAGGATTGCCGGCTAGCGAACGGCATTGTGGAGAATTAAGTAGCATGAGCGAGTCAGAACAAAAAGATCTCGAACAAGAGACATCAGAACCCGAGCAGGACTCGTCGACTGATTCGAGTAGTCAAGCCCAGACTAAGATTGATGATGATGATGAGGTCAAGGCCGATCAAGTCGAAGCTGATAAGGTCGAGGTTGATAAAGTCGAGGCTGATAAAGTCGAGGCTGATAAAGTCGAGGCTGATAAAGTCGAGGCTGATAAAGTCGAGGCTGATAAAGTCAAGGCTGATAAAGTCAAGGCTGATAAAGTCAAGGCTGATAAAGTCGAGGCTGATAAAGTCAAGGCTGATAAAGTCAAGGCTGATAAAGTCAAGGCTGATAAAGTCAAGGCTGATAAAGTCAAGGCTGGCGAAACCGAAGAGACTGCAGAAGAGGCTGACGAGGCCGACGAAGCCGAACCGCCTGTAGAAAAGACAGCCGAACAGATCGCTCGCGAAAACCCGTTAGCGCCCGACGGCCAGGAAAAGAAATGGTATGTCGTGCACACATATTCAGGCTACGAGAATAAAGCCCGTAAAACTCTCGAAGAGCGGATTGGTCGCGAAAAGCTGAGTGATTTTTTCGGCCAGCTTCTTGTTCCAACCGAAGAGGTCGTCGAAATGAAGCGCGGTAAACGGCGGACCTCCAAACGCAAATTCTTTCCGGGCTACATGTTGGTGCAAATGGCAATGAATGAGGCAACTTGGTACCTGGTAAAGTCAACGCCCAAGATTACTGGATTTGTAGGTGATTCAACCAACCCGCCGCCGGTACCTGAGGTCGAGATTTCGCGGCTCACCATGCAGCTTACCGAGGGTGCTGAGAGAGTAATCCCCAAGATCATTTTCGAAAAGGGAGACTCGGTTCGAGTCATGGATGGTCCCTTTGCGAATTTCAATGGAGTGGTTGAAGAAGTTGACCAGGAAAAAGGCAAACTGCGCGTGTTGGTAAGTATTTTTGGCAGGGCTACTCCAGTTGAGATGGATTTTGTGCAAGTAGAAAGAACATAGGCGTGGCTTTTTGAAAAGGGCACACGCTAGTTAGCGGCCGTCTCAAAACAGTCGTTTTGATATGGCCGCCAAGAGAAAGTGATAGGGATTACGGAGTTTTTTGGTTCTTTTGTGAAAATAAGGACCATTGAGATGGAAACAAGTTAGAGAGTCAGGAGTAAATATTATGGCTAAAAAAGTTATGGCAATGATTAAACTTCAGGTTCCGGCAGGCCAGGCAAACCCGTCTCCACCCGTGGGACCGGCGCTTGGGCAGCACGGAGTGAACATTATGGAATTCTGTAAGTCCTTTAACTCTCGCACCCAAAAACAAGCAGGCATGATCATACCGGTGGTGATTACAGTCTTTCAGGATCGGTCTTTTACCTACATTACAAAGACACCCCCGGCCTCCATTTTGTTGAAAAAGGCAGCTGGGATTGCCAAGGGCAGCCACACTCCAGGCAAAGAAACTGAAGGCCAGGTGACCAGGTCGCAAGTCAAGGAAATAGCCGAGTTGAAGATGGTCGACTTGAACGCCAATGACGTTGAAGCTGCCATGAAAATCATAGAAGGAACTGCCCGTAGCATGGGTATGGTGGTAGTCAATTAATCCATTACTGGCAGGAGCAGAAGTAGGCCGCGGGCTGTACTCTGCGTTTACTGCCGGGAGGACAACATGCCGAAACACGGAAAAAAGTTTAGCGCCCTGATTGACAAGGTTGATCGCTTAAAGCATTACCCGCTGGATGAAGCTCTCGGCTTGGTAAAAGAGATGACTTTTGTCAAATTTGACGAATCAGTCGACTTGGCAATTAACCTGGGAGTCAACCCGAAGTATTCCGATCAAATGGTTCGCGGCGCGGCGATTATGCCGCACGGTACCGGCAAGACGATCCGGGTAGCAGTTTTTGCCAAGGGAGACAAGGCCCAAGAAGCCGAGGAAGCCGGCGCGGATATTGTCGGGGCCGAAGACCTGGCTGAAAAAATCGAGGGTGGCTTTTTGGATTTTGACAAGACAATCGCGACTCCCGATATGATGAAAGTCGTCGGCAAATTAGGTCGTATTCTTGGCCGGCGTGGTTTGATGCCGAACCCTAAGGTCGGCACGGTGACTTTCGATATCGCTAAGGCCGTCAAAGAGACCAAGGCCGGCAAGGTGGAATTCCGCGTGGAAAAAGAAGGTATTATCCACGTTCCGGTTGGCAAAGTTTCGTTTGAGGCAGTCCAGCTCAGAGAGAACATCACATCATTAATAGAAGCCATTCTAAAGGCCAAGCCGTCATCGGCCAAGGGCACCTATATAAAGAGTGTCACGGTATCCAGCACCATGGGGCCCGGATTGCGTTTGGATGTCAGTGAGCTTACGTCGTTAATGGCGTGAGATTGAAATAATGTTGTCGTCTTGTGGAGATCGGTTTGATTTTATTATGAGTTTCCAGAGGCGAGAAGTGCTTCCGGTCAGTGACAGCAGGTCCCGAAGGGTTTTCGGGGTAATGGAGAGCAACCCGCCTGCCGAGACAGGGAATGATTTGGTATTGCAGCCTGCTTATTCCCCTGCTCATTCGTCCGGAGTTTTCAAATCAGGCTCCTAAAAGGACAAGGAGTAAGGGAAAGGAGGTGAGAAATTATGGCAACTGAGAAAATGAGCGAGAACCGACAAAAACGGACAGACGAAATCAGCAGAATCAGAGGTTTGTTTAATGAAGTTGAAGGCGGCGTACTGACCGATTTTCGAGGGCTCAAGGTTAAAGAGATCACCGATCTCAGGCGGCGTTTCATCGCCAAAGGGATCGACTACCAGGTAGTTAAAAACACGCTTACCAGGATTGCGGTCGAAGAAACCAGCTACAAGGATTTGCAGCCGATTCTGCGCGGTCCGACCGGCATCGCCTTTTGCATGGAAAACCCGATGGCCGCTGCTCAAGTGGTAGTTGAGTTTTCCAAAGACCACGAGAAGCTTGAAGTCAAAGGTGGTTTTATGGAAGGGACGGTGCTCTCGATCTCCGATGTGATCGAGATATCAAAGATCTCGAGTAAAGACGATCTCAAGTCGCAACTGCTCTCGGTAGTAAACGGTCCATCGCAGAAATTTTTGGGAACCATCAATGCCGTTCCCCAGAAGTTTCTGGGAGTACTCAAAGCACAAGCTGAAAAACTGGAAGGAAGTTGAGCCGTAATCGCAACAGACAATTAAAATCGGGAAGTCTAGCCCGACATTGTAGGCGTGTAAAAGGAGAAGGAATATCATGGCAGAGCTAACTACAGAACAATTGATCGATCATCTCAGCAATTTGACCGTAATACAGCTTAATGACCTGAGAAAAGCACTTGAAGACAAATGGGGAGTTGAGGCCGCTGCTCCGATGGCAGCAATGGCCGCAGCTGCACCGGCTGCCGCTGCAGTCGAAGAGCAAACTGAATTTGATGTAATCCTTGAAGCTCATGGCGATGAGAAGATCAAGGTCATCAAAGCAGTCCGTGAACTGACAGGTTTAGGCCTGAAAGACGCCAAGGCCCTGGTTGATACCGCTCCGAAACCTGTTAAAGAAGCCGTTGACAAAGATGCAGCCGAAGAGGCCAAGAAGAAGCTCGAAGAAGTTGGAGCCAAGGTGTCGGTGAAGTGATTGAGTGCACCTTATAAGGGTTCTATTTCTAGCGGATCGCACGCCCAGGTGTGCGATCCGTATTCGGCCTGTTTGGGTAATAAGCTTGGCCGTTGACCCTATGTCGAGGAGTACTGCATGCCCAGCATGATTCAAAACAACTTCCGTCTACGGAAGAATTTCGCGAAAATCAAACAGGTTGTTAACATTCCCAACCTCATTGATGTCCAGAAGCATTCCTATCAGAAATTCTTGCAGGAAGCCATCGCGTCCGACAAACGTGAGGATATAGGACTGCAAGGCGTCTTTAAGAGTGTATTTCCGATCAAGGATTTCAACGAGACTTCTTCTCTGGAATTCGTCCAGTATATGCTCGAACGACCCAAGTACGACGTCGACGAGTGCCATCAGCGCGGAATGACCTATGCTGCGCCAGTCAAAGTGGTCATTCGTCTTGTGGTCTGGGACAAGGACGAAGAAACCGGAGCCAAATCCATCCGCGACGTAAAAGAGCAAGAGGTTTACTTCGGGGAAATCCCGGTCATGACCGAGAAGGGCACCTTTATCATCAATGGCACCGAAAGAGTAGTTGTCAGTCAGCTGCACCGGTCGCCGGGCGTCTTCTTCAATCATGATTCCGGCAAGTCCCACTCATCGGGTAAACTGCTGTTTTCGGCCAGGGTAATACCGTATCGAGGTTCCTGGTTGGACTTTGAATTTGATGTTCGCGACAAACTGTTTGTCCGGATTGATCGTCGCCGAAAACTGCCGGCAACGGTTTTATTGCGTGCTCTGGGATATACCGACGAGGAGCTGCTCAACCACTACTACTCGACCGAAATAATTCGTTTTGGCAAGGGTGGCCGGTTCACCAAGAGCATCGATCTCAAGCGTTTGCCTGATACCCGGGCGGTTAGAGACGTACGTGATCCTGAAACCAACCGCATTTTGGTTCTCAAGAACCGCAAATTCAACCGGCGGGCAATCGATCGTTTCGAAGAACTGGGCCTCGAATTTCTGCCGATCCAGAAAGAAGAGATTATCGGAAAAGTCGCCGCCCACGATGTGATTGACGAGGAGACCGGCGAAATCTTGATGGAGTGCAACGAGGAGCTGACTGAAGAAAAGATCGATGTGTTGCGCAAACATGGCGTCGAGGATCTCGAGGTTCTCTACATAGATGGTCTTAACGTCGGGCCGTGGCTGCGGGATACTCTTCAGGATGACAAGTTGAGTACACCCGAAGAAGCCCTGCTTGAAATCTATGGACGTCTTCGCCCGGGAGACCCGCCAACTGTCGAATCGGCCGAGAAGCTTTTTTACAATTTGTTCTTCAATCCCGAACGTTACGATTTGAGCAGAGTCGGGCGACTTAAATTGAACTATAAATTCGGCCTCAATCAGCCGCTGGAAAATGTCGTCCTGACCAAAAAAGACATCCTGGAGACAGTACGATACTTGCTCGAACTTCGCGATGGTCGCGGCAGCGTTGACGACATCGACCACCTGGGAAATCGCCGGGTGCGTTCGGTTGGTGAGCTATTGGAGAACCAGTATCGCATCGGGTTGGTCAGGATGGAGCGGGCCATCAAGGAGCGCATGAGTCTCCAGGAAATCGAAACCTTGATGCCGCACGATTTGATCAATGCCAAACCAGTTAGCGCAGTGATCAAGGAGTTCTTTGGTTCCAGTCAGTTGTCCCAGTTCATGGACCAGACGAATCCACTCAGTGAAGTAACCCACAAACGACGTCTTTCGGCCCTGGGGCCTGGCGGTTTGACCCGCGAGCGAGCCGGTTTCGAAGTACGCGATGTGCACAACACACACTATGGCCGGATTTGTCCGATTGAAACTCCTGAAGGGCCAAACATCGGCTTGATAGCTTCGCTGTCGACCTATGCCAGAGTGAACGAATTCGGTTTTGTCGAGACACCCTACCAGGAGCTAAAGAAGGGCAGGGTGACCGGCGAGGTACGCTTTTTCTCGGCACTCGAGGAGGAAAACCACGTCATCGCTCAGGCGAATGCAGAAATGGATAACCGCGGACGATTGACTAGTGAACAAGTATCCGCCCGTCATGACGGCGAGTTCGTTTTGGTACCGCCCGAAAAAGTAGAGTTGATGGACGTCTCGCCCAACCAGCTGGTTTCGGTGGCGGCTTCTTTGATTCCCTTTTTGGAAAACGACGATGCTAATCGGGCGTTGATGGGCTCGAATATGCAGCGTCAGGCAGTGCCTGTTATTCGGACGGATGCCCCCATTGTCGGTACCGGGCTCGAAGCTATCGTAGCTCGTGACAGCGGAGTATGCGTTGTTGCCCGACGGGACGGCGTGGTCGATTCGGTGGATGCGACCCGGATCGTGGTCAAGGCTTCCGGGCATGCGACTGGAGATGTCGGTAGTGAAGTCGACATATATAACTTGATCAAGTTCCAGCGTTCGAACCAGAACACCTGCCTCAACCAGAAGCCGATTGTCCACAGAGGAGATCGGGTGAAGGTCGACGATATTCTCGCCGATGGTCCGGCTACTTCAATGGGAGAGCTGGCCTTGGGGCAGAACGTAACCGTGGCTTTCATGCCCTGGGGCGGATACAATTTTGAAGATTCAATTCTCATTAGCGAAAAAATGTCGAAAGAAGATGCCTTCACATCCGTGCATATCGAAGAATTGGATTGCATTGCCCGAGACACCAAGTTGGGCCGCGAAGAAATAACCCGCGATATCCCCAACGTGGGCGATGACGCCTTGAGGAATCTCGATGATAGCGGGATTGTTCGGATTGGCGCCGAAGTGAATCCCGGAGACATTCTAGTTGGAAAGATCACTCCCAAGGGAGAAACTCAGCTAAGTCCCGAAGAGAAATTGCTCCGGGCAATTTTCGGCGAGAAGGCCGGCGATGTACGCGACACCTCCTTGAGAGTATCGCCGGGCATCAGCGGTACGGTCATCAACGCCAGAGTTTTTTCTCGAAAAGGTGTCGACAAGGACGAGCGAACTCGTGAGATTGAAGATAGTGAAGAAGCTCGCTTGCTCAAGGACCAAAATGACGAGATTAAAATCATCACCGAATCGGCCAGGAAAAAGATTCACCGGTTGCTACCCGGCCAAAAAGCAGGCTCGCGATTAGTTGACAGCCATAACAAGACTATCTTGTCTAAAGGCAAAGAATTCACCGAAGAGATCATAGAGAATTTGCCAGACACCTCGTGGCGAGATCTAAACACGAGTTCGTCCAAGGTAAACACTATGATCGAAAACCTGGTCGACAACTTCACCGAACAGATTGATCTGGTCAAAATGATATTTGGAGACAAGATCGACCGGATGAAGAAAGGTGACGAGTTGCCGCCCGGCGTAATCAAGATGGTCAAAGTATTTGTGGCCATTAAACGCAAGCTGTCAGTCGGCGATAAAATGGCAGGCCGCCACGGAAATAAGGGCGTCATCTCGCGTACTTTGCCGGAAGAAGACATGCCCTTTATGCCTGACGGCACTCCGGTTGATATCGTGCTCAATCCTCTCGGCGTACCTTCGCGTATGAACGTCGGTCAGATTCTCGAGACTCACTTGGGCTGGGCAGCCATTGCTCTTGGTAGAAAGATCGAGGATATGCTCACAGACGGCGTGGGCGCCGATGCGGTCAGAAACTACGTCAAGAAGATATTCGCCAAAAAAGAACTTGTCGAGTTTATAGACAAACTGTCCAATGCGGATGTAATTCGTTTGGCTCACAGCCTCAGAAAGGCAGTCTACATGGCGACACCGGTTTTCGATGGCGCCAAGGAAGCTGACATTCGCAGCCTGTTCATAGAAACCGGTATACCCAGTAGCGGCCAGACAGTCTTGTTTGACGGTCGGACCGGCGAAGCCTTCCGGAGTGATGTCACGGTCGGATCGATGTACATGATGAAGTTGCATCACTTGGTTGACGACAAGATCCACGCTCGGTCCATTGGGCCCTACTCGTTAGTGACCCAACAACCCCTGGGCGGCAAGGCCCAGTTTGGTGGTCAACGGTTAGGAGAGATGGAAGTCTGGGCAATGGAAGCCTATGGGGCAGCATACACCTTGCAGGAATTCCTGACGGTTAAAAGCGACGATGTGGCCGGACGAACGAGAATGTACGAGGCCATTGTAAAGGGTGAACAGGTTCTCGAATCGGGATTGCCCGAAGCGTTCAATGTATTGGTCAAGGAACTGCAGAGCCTGGCTCTCGATATAGAGTTGGTTGAGGAGGCTCAGGCCAAGTAGGTCGCGCTGATTGCGACCGACTGAACTAGTCTGAGCCCGTATTACAGGAAAAGGAGACTGTCTTGAAGGACATCTTCATAAATTTTTTTGAGAAGCCGAAAGACCCAGTGAATTTCTCCTCCATTCGCATTGGGCTGGCCAGCCCGCAGAAAATTCGCGAGTGGTCTTACGGCGAAGTTAAGAAACCCGAGACTATCAACTACCGGACATTCAAACCCGAGCGTGATGGATTGTTTTGCGCCAAGATTTTCGGGCCGGTCAAAGACTATGAATGCAATTGCGGCAAATACAAGCGCATGAAGCATCGCGGAGTAGTCTGTGAGAAGTGCGGAGTCGAGGTCATTCAAAGCAAGGTGCGCCGGGAACGCATGGGGCACATCACTTTAGCTACCCCGGTGGCGCATATCTGGTTCCTCAAGAGCTTGCCGAGTAGAATAGGGACCTTGATGGATATCACCCTCAAGGAGATGGAAAAGGTCCTCTATTGCGAGGCTTACATTGTGTTAGATCCGGGCAATACTCCCCTGGAAAAGAAGCAGATCATCCTCGAGGAGGAATACAACAAACTTCAAGAGGAGTTTGGCCTGGAGAGCTTCAGGGCGTCTATGGGCGCCGAAGCGATTCAAGAGTTGCTCAAGGAGCTTGAGCTCGAGCAACTGGCTGTTCAGTTACGTAAAGACATGAAGGCTTCAACCTCCGAGGCAAAACGCAAGAAGCTGGCCAAACGGCTCAAAGTTGTCGAGGGTTTCAGAAATTCAGGCAATCGGCCCGAGTGGATGATCCTCGAGGTTGTCCCTGTTATTCCTCCGGATCTCAGGCCCTTGGTTCCCCTGGACGGCGGACGGTTTGCGACTTCAGATCTCAATGATCTCTATCGTCGAGTGATCAACCGGAACAACCGGCTCAAACGTTTGCAGGAACTCAATGCACCCGAGATCATCATCCGCAACGAAAAGAGAATGCTGCAAGAGGCAGTTGACGCCCTATTCGACAATGGTCGGCGCGGTAAAGTAATTACCGGCCCCAACAAACGGCCGCTGAAATCGCTGTCCGATATGCTTAAGGGCAAGCAGGGCCGGTTCCGGCAAAACCTGCTTGGCAAGCGGGTCGACTATTCGGGTCGCTCAGTCATCGTGGTTGGACCCGAATTGAAACTGCAGCAATGTGGATTGCCGAAGAAAATGGCCCTCGAGTTGTTCAAACCATTTATCTATTCGAAACTTGAAGAAAAGGGATATGTAACAACAATCAAGAGTGCTAAGCGCGTCGTCGAGAAAGAAAAGGCCGAAGTTTGGGACATCCTCGAAGAAGTAATCCGCGAACACCCGGTCTTGCTAAATCGGGCGCCCACTCTGCACAGGCTGGGTTTCCAGGCTTTTGAACCAATTTTGATAGAGGGTAAGGCGATCCAACTGCATCCGCTGGTTTGTGTGGCTTTCAATGCAGATTTCGACGGCGATCAGATGGCCGTGCATGTTCCGCTTTCGGTTGAAGCCCAGATGGAAGCCCGCGTGTTAATGATGTCGACTAACAACATTCTATCGCCGGCCCATGGCAGCCCGGTCATCGTGCCCAGTCAGGACATCGTGCTGGGCTGCTATTACATGTCACGCGAGCGTAGATTCGCCAAGGGTGAGGGCAAGATCTTTGCGAGTTTGACCGAGTTGCGCCAGGCCTACGATGCCGGGGTGGCCGATTTGCAAGCCAGTGTAAAGGTCAGGATCAAAGGCAAGATCGTGGATACCGTTGTTGGACGGGCATTAATCTACGAAATGGTGCCTGAAGGTATTCCTTTCAGCGCTGTTAATCGTGTTCTAGATAAGAAATCACTGGCCGGAATCATCGACACCTGTTACCGGGTCGGCGGCCAGAAGAAGACGGTCTTGTTGGCTGACCGACTGAGAACTCTGGGGTTCAAGTATGCCACTAAGGCTGGAGTCTCCATTTGCATGGACGACATCCGGATTCCCGAACGAAAAAACGAAATTCTGGATGCAGCCATTGAAGAACTCTCAGAAGTCAACGCCGAGTACACCGAGGGATTGATTACCGACGGTGAAAGATACAACAAGGTTATCGATGTTTGGGCCGAAGCTACCGAAGAAGTCGCTTCAGAGATGATGCGCACCATAAGTGTCGAGCATATCAAGAAGGCCGGCGGCAAAATAGAATCGCACCCCAGTTTTAATCCGATCTATATGATGGCCGATTCAGGGGCCCGCGGTTCGCAACAACAAATTCGTCAGTTGGCCGGAATGCGTGGTTTAATGGCCAAACCTTCCGGCGAAATCATCGAAACTCCGATCACCGCCAATTTCCGTGAAGGCTTGACGGTCTTGCAGTATTTCATTTCGACTCACGGTGCCCGTAAAGGCCTGGCCGATACAGCTTTAAAGACCGCCAACTCGGGCTATCTGACTCGGCGCCTGGTCGATGTTGCCCAGGATGCAGTCATTAGCACCGATAACTGCAACACTCTTGACGGAATCTTCATGACTCCTTTGGTCGAGGGTGGTGAGATTATCCAGTCTTTGTCGGAACGTATTTTGGGCCGCGTGGCGTTAGAAGACATTAAAGATCCCATTTCAGGCGAGATCCTCGTCAGGGCCGGCCAGGAAATCGACGAAGATCGTGTTCAAAAGGTTCTGGATGCCGGGATCGAAAAAATTCGAATTCGGTCAGTGCTGACTTGCCGCAACCGGAAAGGGATTTGCATCAAGTGTTACGGTCGCGATCTGTCCCGCGGAATGATGGTCAACCTGGGCGAGGCCGTCGGTGTTATCGCGGCCCAATCCATCGGAGAACCCGGCACCCAGTTGACCATGCGGACCTTTCATATTGGCGGGACGGCAACCCGACGAGCCGAGCAAAGCTCTTTAGAGAACCGCACGCCCGGAAAAATCGTTTTCTTGAATGTGGACATCTCGCCCAAGAAGGACGGCAGCCGCGATTACTACGTGGTTATGAATCGCAACGCCGAGATTTCGATAAATGACGAGTCAGGGCGAGAGCGAGAAAGATACGGCCTTGTTTATGGAGCCAGATTGCTGGTCAAGGATCAGCAGAAGCTCAAAGCCCAAACGACGATTGCAGAATGGGATCCATTCGCCATGTCAATCTTATGCGAAATGAAGGGTATCGTGCAATTTGGAGATATTCTCCAGGGTGTAACCATGGAGGAGAAAGTTGATGAAGTGACCGGTCTGATTAGCCGAGTGATTATCGAATCGAAGGATCCGGATGCCAGACCGCGTATTTCGATCAAAGACGCCAAGGACCCCAAGCTTACACTGAAGATTCCGGGAACCAACGCCATGGCTCGCTATCTTATGCCGGTCGGCGCAAATATTCTGGTTACCGAAGGCGCCAAGATCGAAGCCGGCGAAGTCTTGGCCAAGATCCCCCGTGAAACCACAAAGACAAAAGACATCACTGGTGGGTTACCCCGAATTGCTGAACTATTTGAAGCCCGCAAGCCTAAGGACGTCGCCTTGATTTCGGAAATTGACGGGCAGGTGAGCTTTGGAAAAGATCTCAAGGGTAAACGTCGCGTAGTCATAACTCCTGAAATCGGCGAGCCCAAGGAATACCTGGTGGCCAAGGGCAAGCACATTAGTGTTCACGAAGGTGATCTGATCAAGGCTGGCGAACCGTTGATGGATGGGGCTGCTAATCCACACGATATCTTGAAAGTCCTGGGAGAGAAAGAGCTCTCCAAATATCTGGTGAACGAGATTCAGGAAGTCTACCGGTTGCAAGGCGTACGTATCAATGACAAGCATGTCGAGGTTATTGTTCGTCAGATGTTGAGAAGAATCCGAGTCAAGGAAGTCGGTGACACTGATTTCTTAGTGGATGAACAAGTAGATCGATTCGCGTTTGAAGAAGAGAACGAGCGGGTCATCAAGTCAGGCAAGCAGCCGGCTATGGGTGAGCCGATGTTGCTAGGTATTACCAAAGGTGCCCTGAGTTCGGATAGCTTCATTTCGGCTTCTTCATTCCAGGAAACCACCAAAGTGCTGACAGAAGCTGCCATCCAGGGCAAAGTCGACCATCTGGCCGGCCTCAAAGAGAATGTGATCATGGGACGCCTAATCCCGGCCGGGACCGGGCTGAAGAACTACAAAGATTTCAACATCGATGTTGAGTTGCCCGAGGAAGACGTCTATGAAGAAGATCCGGAAATAATCGAGGGCGAGAGTTCGGCTACGACCACAGGATAGCAACTTATGCTGGTAAACCAGTATTACCAGAGAAAGCTGTTTACAAACGGCATCTTACGTAGTTGAGTGGATTTTTCGCCCAAACCCTACAAGATGCCCGCAAAAGGCGGAAAAAGAGCAAGAAAAGTCTTGACATAAGCTACCTGCAGACCTAAACTCCAGCTTCCATTTTTGGCCGTAGTATATTCTGCGGATATTGGAGCGTAACGGCAACATAAGAAGTAGTGAGGTTTATCAATGCCTTCTATAAATCAGTTGGTTCGCAAGAGCAGGCAAAGAATCAAGAGCAGGACCAAAGCACCCGCGATGAAGAAATGCCCCCAGGTTAGAGGGGTTTGTGTACGAGTTTATACTACGACACCCAAGAAGCCCAACTCGGCTTTGCGCAAAGTTGCTCGAGTGAGACTGACCAACGGCTTCGAGGTGACCAGCTACATTCCGGGTGTCGGTCACAATTTACAAGAGCACTCGGTAGTATTGATCAGGGGCGGCCGGGTAAAGGATTTGCCCGGTGTTCGCTATCATGTAATTCGTGGAACCCTCGATGCGTTGGGGGTTGATGGTCGCAAGAGAGGCCGCTCTAAGTACGGCACCAAGCGGCCCAAGTAGGAGTTTTAGTATGCCTCGTCGTCGAGAAGTTCCCAAGCGAAGAATTAATGCTGATCCGAAGTATCACGATCGGATGGTTGCAAAATTCATGAATAACCTCATGTATCGGGGCAAGAAGTCTTTGTCCGAGCGCATTTTCTACGGAGCGATGGATATCGTTGAGACGCGTATGCGTGAGGATCCTTTGAAGATGTTCAAGAAAGCGATGGAAAACGTAAAGCCCGTTCTAGAGGTTAAGGCACGTAGAGTCGGTGGAGCAACCTATCAGGTCCCGGTTGAAATCCGATCTTCACGTCGCACAGCTCTGGCAATGCGGTGGCTCATTAACTATGCCCGCGCGCGGGGCGAAAAGACAATGATGGAGCGTTTGGCTGCTGAAATTATCGATGCAGCAAACAATCGTGGGAGTTCCATCAAGAAGCGCGAAGATACCCACAAAATGGCCGAAGCGAACAAGGCGTTCGCACACTATCGCTGGTAAGGATAGTAATTCGGCCAACATGGTTTTATCCATGGCTCTTTGATAACTGAGCGGGCGAACTTTGCTCCTGACGGGTTCCTTAAAGACCGGATCTCGCTTCCGGCACCCATGGAGCCGCTTTCGATTGAGCCACTGCGTCTGAATAGCCGTAATTCGGTATTCCTGACACGTAGGCGTCTTACCCTGTCAAAGGGGTGGACTGCGTCGAGAACCACCTGACGGTGCCTGATTGCACTTCGTGCAATTGGCAG
This sequence comes from Deltaproteobacteria bacterium, assembly GCA_019307065.1. Classification (GTDB taxonomy): domain Bacteria; phylum Myxococcota; class B64-G9; order B64-G9; family B64-G9; genus JAFDKH01. The sequence goes on along the minus strand of JAFDKH010000131.1, from coordinate 203 downwards.
CCGGGGAAGTTCGTTTGCTTTGGATGTTAAGATTTACTTATTAGAGTGCATTTGTTGTTGAAACAAAGGAGTGACTGATGGCCAAAGAAAAATTTAATCGAACGAAACCACATGTGAACGTGGGCACAATTGGACATGTGGATCACGGCAAGACAACTTTGACGTCTGCGATTACAAAAGTGCAGTCGGACAAGGGTCTGGCC
>JAFDKH010000313.1 GCA_019307065.1 Deltaproteobacteria bacterium | reverse complement strand
GCCTGGGGTGCCGGAAGGGCTTCCGAACCGATTCCTCCGCCGAACTTGTGAAGGAGCATGATCGGGAGAACTAAAACCAAGGCCGCGGCAATTACCCCGACAATACCAGCAATCTCCATCCGCCAAGGAGTACCGCCCAGGTTATGGCCTACTTTCCAGTCCTGGATCATGTCGCCGGCCACGCCGGCCACACAGCAAATAACGGTGGCTACTCCCAAGACGGCCAATACTCCGGTTTTCCATGCTTCGGTGCCTTTTTCTCCGCCCATGCCCAATAGCACCAGCAGCCCGGCGGCTATCAACAAAGTCGACAAGGTCAGACCGGAAATAGGATTCGATGACGAGCCGATGATACTGACCAGGTAACCGGCCACGGCCGCGAACAGGAATCCGGCGATTGCCATAACCACCATGGTGATTAACGAAATGCCGAAACTTTCACATAGCCAGAAGTAAAGACCCGTCATGGCCGCCAGCATGATCGCAATCGCGATGAAAACGCTCTTGAAATTGAGGTCTTTTTCGGTCCGTTTTACATCAGCTCCCGAGGCTCCCCCGAGCCCTTTGATCGACCGGCCAATCCCGGTAATCAGGCTGTTGCGCATCTTGAACAGAGTGAAAAAAGCACCGACAATCATCGCGCCGATGGCAACCATCTTTATCGTGCTGGAATACATAGTCTTGAGACCCACAAAATCAGAGCCGTCACCGTTGAACAAAGCTCCCCAATTGGCGCTATCAACCATGTTGCTCAGTTGGGCCGCCAAATTCGAATCCGACATGGCCAATACGAACAGAACCAGGGGCATCAAGAACAGCCAGCCAAAAACACCTCCGGCCGCCGTAATAGCTGATAATTTCGGACCAATAATAAAGCCAACCCCTAAAAAGGCGGGAGAGGCGGTTGGCGTAACCACTGGAAAAGTTCCTTTGCCAATCCCAAAACCGGCTTTGATATTTTCTTTGATGATCTGGATTCCATTGGCGTTCTTGAAAAACTCGATCAGCGCGGCAATTCCCATCGCTATAAATACAGTACTTGCTCCGCTGGAGCCTTTCTGTCCGGCCTTGACTATTTCGGTACAAGCCTGGCTTTCAGGAAACGGCAAACTGGTGTCTTCCATGAATGTTCGCCTGAGTAGAATCACCATCAGGACACCCAGGATACCGCCGACCAGTAAAAGAGCCGTCGAGGTAACGTAATCGAATTCAGTCCAGATACCGGTCATAATGAAGGCCGGAATGGTGAAAATGGCCCCCGCGGCCAGAGCCTCTCCTACCGCCCCGGTTGTTCGAGCTATGTTTTCTTCGAGAATGTTGCCCTTGAGCCCCCTGAGGACCGCCATGGCTATTACCGCGGCCGGGAAAGTGGCCGCTACAGTCATACCGGCCTTGAGGCCCAGGTAGGCGTTGGCTGCTCCCAGGACAATCGCCATGACGACACCCAGCAGCAGGGCCTTTAAACTAAGCTCTTTCATGTCTGTGTCTGCAGATATATAGGGCTTGAATTCTTTGAACTCAGGATCACCCATGTTTCACCTCGGTTGAACGGGTTCTTTATTGTTTACAAACAGTTATATACTTGAAGTCGGGCAGAATCATTGCACGCAGCTACTATTGAGTCAACCCTAATGTTGCATCAGAACCCGTCATCCCGGCAAGTCTTAGGCCGGGACCCATTCTTTGCAATATGGATTCCGGCCTAAACAATGCCGGAAAGACGTGGTTATTAGGAAGTCACTTTTAGTGAACATATTTTCGGATTCGCAGGAAAAACCGCTGCATCAACAGCGCGTCTCTTTCGGTATCGGGACTTTCACAGATCAATACACCCCCGGCGGATGCCTTTTTTAGTGCCCGCAGAAGATCGCGGTAGTTCATGTCGGAGTCTTTCAGTTGCAGGTGTTTCCGTTCTCCCTTGGGAGTGTATGCAATACCGCTCACGTGCAGGTGAAGATCGTCTAATGCTTTCTTGCCCAGCACTTTTGAATAGCGGCTCAGTGCTCTTTCAAAATCTTCCAGGCTGTTATTTTCTCCGGCATAGCGTGCGTGATAATGACTGAAGTCGATACAAGGCCAGACGCCCTCGATCTCTGATGCAAGTGCCAGCAATTCTTCGAGGTCCCCGTATTGCGAGGGCTTACCGGTCAGCTCGGGGCGAACCTGAACACTGATATCCTCTTTGTCCAGAGTTTCCATTATACGCACCAGGGAGTCGTGTACCACCCGGTGAACCTTGGCGGGATTGTCTTTCAAATAAAAAGCCGCATGAAAAGTGATTGAGTGAGCGCCTAACTTGTCTGCCGCTCGAGCCGTGTCAAGAATGCGCTTGATGCTGGCTGTGCGTATCTTAGGCTCCTTTGAATTGAGATTGATGTAATATGGGCCATGACAGGTCAGGGCTATGTCCAACTCCTCGGCCTTGCTTCTGACCTTTGCAGCAATCTCGTCCTTGATACGTACGCCATAAACAAACTCAACCTCCATGGCCGACAGTCCCAGGGCTGCCACCGCCTCGACACCGCTGGCCGAATCGGCTTTCTTGGATGAGGGTGGTACCCCGGCTGTACCAAACCGAAGATCGCTTGGCCTGGTTTTCGACTTGTTTCCCATCAGGGCAGGTCATCCCACTTATTGATCACCGAGAAATTGACGGTGGTCAGCCAGGTCGGGTCGCTGCGCGGACCGCTGAAGACAATCGCCCGATTGACTTCGTCCAGCGAGTAGACCCAGCTTGTCGGATAATGGATCTGAAGCTTCAGGTCGGCACTCCGCATCACCTTCTCATCGTTTAGCTCGACTACCGACAAAGAGCCCTGGAAGTCGAGAGTTTTAAGGCTTTTAATCATCTTCAAAAACCCGGGGTAGCCGGCGTCAAACATGCCGTTTTCGACCGGGGCCGTGTAATGGATCACGTTGAACAGTTTGGGATGTTCGATTACATAGATAATACCTTTGCGCTGCTGGCCGGCATGAGTCCAGGTTCCTTCCATACGGACCGCGGAATGCCCCGAGAGACCGACTTCCAGCTGCTTTTCCAGCTTGAATCCGTCGAGTTCTTGAAACAGGCGCAAGGCAATCTCCCGGGCCTGGGCCAGGGTCCGAGAAATTCTTACGACTTTTTTGGTTTCACTACAGCCAAACAAGAGCCCCACCACCCCCAAGATCACCGGCAGGCAGAGTATGTTTTTTTTCATGTGTTCTCTTTTTGTTAAGTCACTATTCCCAGGTTACCGGGTAGATGAAGTCAGTTTGAGAGAAGAAGGCATGGACTTTCATGTCCGGCGTGACTACCAGGCAAGGTTGCTTGCTTTGACCGGCTACGGATAATGTCGCATTGTCTCCAGCCTCCGCCAGACCGGCCGGTGTCCAGTAATCACGCCAGATATCATATTCGGCCCCGGAATCGTCTTCGGCCACGACATGCAGAACATTAGCGGCGTCGACTAAGGCATCGAGCGTCTCAGGCAACGTAGCCGTCTGCGTCAAGGCACTTGCTACGCCCCAGCTGACTCCATCCCAAGCGGAGTAATTCAAAGAAATATTCCACCAAAAAACATGCAGCTGGCCGAGTTGATCGGCTGCCATGCTAACCAAAGTACTCGAAGGGGCATTGTCAATCGGCCCGCCCGAGTTCCAGGCGCTGCCGTCAAACCAGGCGTGCTGCAGGGCGGTTGCGTCGATATAGGCCAGGTGGAAGTTACCGGCCGGGTCGACCGCACCGGCCACGTGAACCGCGTTCGTCCCGGCGGTCAACACATCGGCCGGAGTACCCCAGCTTGCTCCGCTACGGACGTTGTAAACAACTTTTCCGGCCTCGCTCCAGGCAACCACCACGCTTGAATCGGGTAGTACGCCGATAACCGGACGGGCCGTGGTAGTCGTCAGGGCCACAGTCTCCGAACTGCCCCAGGTACCGATAGTACCACTGACGTATTTTATCTCAGGAGTTGCACCGGCCTCTTGCCAAACCAGGTGAAAATTGTCGGCTGCATCGACGACAATCTCGGCCAGGCTGGAATCCAGGGCGGTATTCGACAGGTTTATCGCGCCCAACCAGGCGCCGGCCGTATATTCGTTGACAAAGATCTCGAGATCGGCCCCATCAGACTCATTCCAGATGACTACCATGTCTCCAGCCGAGTCGCTGGCCGCCCGCGGGAATACCGACGCAGTCGCGTCAACATCGATGGCCGCTCCGGCCGCCGACCATGCTTGAGCGGCACCTACTGTAAACATGGGAGTATTCGAAGTATAGCCGTTGACAGTCACTGAAACGGGGCCGGTTGTGACTCCACTGGTAACGGTCACGTCTATCGAGGTATCGGTCCAGTCGTCTATAGTGGTATCGATGGCTACACCGGTAAAGTTGACGGTTCCTTGAACCAAACCAAAGCCACTGCCTAAGATGGTGATTGAAGTCGGCAAAGCAACGGCGAAGTCGGGCGTGATACCGTCGATGAAGGCTTTGACATCCAGAGTCGAAGAACCGGTCCCGATCAGATTGGTTACATCGACCGCCGCCGGGCCGTTTAACCCGGAAGGTACTGTTGCTGTTATGAGTGT
>JAFDKH010000022.1 GCA_019307065.1 Deltaproteobacteria bacterium | reverse complement strand
CAAACAATGGGAGGTAAGTTAATATGTTGAAAAACAAAAAAGTCATGAGTTTGATCATCGCATCCTTCTGTCTCGGTTTGTTTTGCGGCCCGGTCGTGGCCCAGGACAAGGACGTGGTCATTCCCCTGACCCTCGAAGATATGACCGGTAAGAGTAAAATCGAGCTGTCTATGCCGATGTTGCCGGGCGACCACTATTTCGGGTTGCCGATCATGCTTAGCGCCCAGCTTGGCATGGGCAATACCAGCCTGGGTATTCATCTGCCGATGGCTTACTATTCGCCCGATGGGGAAGGCGACAGTAAGTTTGCGCTGGGCAGCCCGACTATTGATTTCAAAATGCACATGTGTCAACGCGGTGCTTGGGCGATGTGTTACGGCTTTGGGGTTGCGGTCAGCGTCGGTTTCATGGACATTGACGATGGTGCGGAGGGGTTTGCCCAATTGGTTGGTATGTTTGGTCACCAGGACCCGGTCTACCACATGTCGGAAGCAATTGGTCTGCGCCCCTTGGGTTTCTTTGCTATTACCAACGGAGAACTTTTCGCCCAGGCTGAGTTCGGGACCGCCCTGTATATCCCGATTATGGACACTGAAGGCAAAGACGCCTACGAGGCCGGCATACTCTATCAGGTTGCTGTCGGCTATACCCTTATGGAAATGGTCACTCCGATGATCGAACTGCGCGGTGTCTCGCCCGTAACCCAGGAAGGTCAGGACACGCGTTTCTGGATGAACTTTGGCGCCCGCGGTTACTTCGGCGCGATTCAGCCGGTCTTCCGCCTGGGCATCCCGCTGACCGACGATGCCGAGCTGGGTGCCGATGTACACATCGAGCTGGGTTGTGCAATTGTGTTCGAATAGTAAAAGAGGCATGTGATTGTGACCGACGCGCTGGCCCAAACAGCTAGTACCGACAAAGAAGCCGTGGCCGAACTGGCTGCTGCTCGAGATCGAGTCGCCAAAGAGATCGGCAAGCGAATTGTCGGCCAGCAAAAGGTGATCGATCACCTGATGATCTCGCTGTTTTCTGCCGGGCACAGTTTGTTCGTCGGGGTTCCCGGGCTGGCCAAGACGATGCTGATTTCGACTCTGGCCGAAGTGCTCGACATGGACTTCAAGCGCGTGCAGTTCACACCCGACTTGATGCCGGCCGACATTACCGGGACCGAAATTCTGGTCCAGGATCAGTCGACCGGTCAGCGCGATTTCAAATTCGTCAAGGGTCCGATCTTCACCAATATTTTATTGGCCGACGAAATCAATCGCACGCCGCCCAAGACCCAGGCGGCCCTGCTGCAATCGATGCAGGAATATGCCGTTACGGCCGGGGGCAATACCCACAATCTACCGCGCCCCTATCTGGTTTTTGCCACCCAGAACCCGATCGAACAAGAGGGTACCTATCCTTTGCCCGAGGCCGAGCTGGATCGGTTCATGTTTTTCATCGGGGTTGATTATCCAAATGCCGAAGAAGAGCGCGACATCGTCGTGGCCACAACCGGGGCTTTTGAGCCTACAGTTGAAAAGGTCCTGGGTCCCGAGCAGATTATCAGACTGCAGCAGCTGGTGCGCCGGGTGCCGGCCGCACCCGAAGTGATCAAGTACGCCGTCAAACTGACGCGCGCTTCTCGCCCCAAAGAGCCGGATGCACCCGACTTTGTCAAAGAATACGTCTCCTGGGGAGCCGGTCCGCGGGCCAGCCAGTTCTTGATCCTGGGCGGCAAGGCCCGGGCGGTTCTCAACGGACGCTTTGCGGTAAACGCCGATGATGTCAGGCAGCTGGCCCGGCCGGTCTTGCGCCACCGGATCATTACCAACTTCCACGCCGAAGTTTCATCGATCAAGTCGCCGGATATTGTCGATAAACTTCTGGAACACGTAAAACCATAACGACGGCTTCGAAATGAAGATAAAGACCGGACTGTTCCTGAGTGTGTTTGTTGTTTGGGCGGCGGTCTTTGGTGCTTGTTCCGGCACGACCCCGCTAGTCGAGCCGATGGTGACCGGCCAACCCGAGACCGAGCTACTGCCAGGCGGGGCCGACGGCGGCAGCTCGCCTGACGCAGGTATTGAAGCTTTAGCCCAAGACGGCCGGGCGGGCGACGCCGAAAGTGTCGCCGCTGCGGATGTCGGGCAAGTAAAACAATTACCCGTCGAAATCCGCGCAGTTTGGGTAACCCGCTGGGACTTCGAATCGGCCGCCGATGTCGAGCAAATCATGAAAGACATCGCGGCCGGCGGGTTCAACCTGGTCTATTTTCAGGTACGCGGGGTGGCCGATGCTTATTACCGCTCAACCAAAGAACCCTGGGCGGCCGGGCTGAGCGGCAAGCTGGGTAAAGATCCCGGTTGGGACCCACTCCAGGCAGCGATCGATGCGGCTAAAAAACATGATCTTGAACTGCATGCCTGGATAAATGTATCAACCGCCTGGAAAGGCAAACAACGCCCGGGCCGCAGCAAGCCCAAGCATATTTTGCGAACTCATCCCGACTGGCGGGTAGCTGATAAAAAAGGCCGTCCGATGCCCTATGCGGATGGATACATATTTGTCAATCCGGCCAACCCGGGTTTTCAAAAGCACATCCAGGCCGTGGTGGCCGAGCTGGCCAGCTTCTATTCAATCGACGGGTTGCACCTGGATTACGCGCGTTACCCGGCGGCCAATGTCTCGTTTGATCGACCTTGCAACAAGCTTTTCAAAAAAGCTCGCAAGAAAGACAAGCGGCTTACTCGGGTGGCCTGGCAGCGTAGCCAGCTTACCAACCTGGTCAAGTCCTTGCGCGAAACGGCTACGAAGGTCAGGCCGACTATCAAAGTCAGCGCGGCCGTTACCGGAATTTACAAAGATCGCTGGAACTGGGGCACCGTTACCCAGGGGTTTGTCGATTTTCATCAGGATTCGCATCTATGGGCTGCAGAGCTTGCAGTCGATATTCTGATACCGATGATTTACTGGGCCCCAACCAAGAAGCCCGGCCGCCGCACCGACTATCTGACTCTGATAAAAGATTTTGAGCCGCTGGCCAAACAGGTTCAGCTGATTGCCGGGGTCAGCGTCGAAGCCGGCAACTTTTTGGTCCTGGAGAACGAAATCAAAATAGCCCGCCAGCACGCTTATGCCGGAATAGCCGTTTTTTCGTATGCGCTTTTGAAGAAGCGTAAATGGTTCGGCAAGTTGAAAAAGGGAGTATTCAAAAACAAGGCCCTGGCGCGCGATAAAAAAGAAGTAATTGTCTCCCAAGCTGTTTACCGGCCGGCCTCAGGGGCAGCCGACATTTTCGATTATGGCTATATTGTTGCTGTCGTCACCACACTCGTTGACTGCGCCCTTGCCGGTGCCGAAGTCGTCTACCAGAACATAGACTGAGACATTTGAGCCGAGCGGCGGATCGGTCCAGGTCAGAAAGACTCTTTGGGCCTGTCCGGGCTGCAAGATGCGGGTTGTGTAGACCACGTCGATCAGCGTGCCGCCGGCGTCGGGGTCGCCGCTGTAAAAAGCCGAGGGAATCCCGGCCGGGGCGGAAATGGCGCCCTGGTTTTGAACCCAAACATATAAAACGATCTGGTCAGGACAGCCGCTGGCAATCTGCGAGCCCTCCACTCCGGCCAGGTCGGGGGCCGAAGTGGCCAGGCCCTCGCCGGTCGCCAGTTCGTTCTGACGGTATGAATTGAACTCCAGCCAGCCTTCGGCTTCGGTCTGGGGAATCGCACCGCTCTCGGAGACATTGGTAATGTGATAGGTGTGCTGGTTCCAGATCCGGCGGGTGCGCACCCAGTTGTCTTCTAAGTCGCCGAAGACGCGGATGCCGGTGTGGGTCCCGGACATGAAGTCATTGGCGCAGACCACGATTTCGGCATTGCCGTCGTTGTCGACATCGACGATCAGCGGGTACTCGTACGCTGTGAACGATGAATTGGCTTCATCGAAGATGACGTCACCGGTTGCCCCGTCGTAAATGCGCAAGGTAGTTTCGTCGTTGTAGACCACCTCGGCGTAGCCGTCATCTTCAAAGTCGAAGACCGATGAGCCGGTCGCCGACGAGGAGTGATCCTGAGTCGGCTTGGACCATTTGATCGAACCGTCGGTTTCAAAAAGCACGTAGGTGTCGTGATCGGCAACGCCGATCTCGGGCTGGCCGTCCCCGTCAAAATCCGCAACCGTCGGCGGACCGCCGCGCCCGCTGCCCGGCAAGGCAAACGGTCCCCAGGCCAGCGTGCCGTCATGTTCTTGAAGGCGGATATTGCCGTCGGCGACTACCACTATTTCTGGATAATCGTCAGAATCGAATTCCCCGATCGCCACGAAGCCGTCGCTCAGGCCGTTGTTCCAGTATAGGCTGCCGTCGTAGTGGTAGGCGGTCGAGCCGGTGACGACTTCAGGATGGCCGTCGCGATCCAGATTACAAATTGCGCTCAGCGGCCCGACGCCGTTGTCGCCGATGCCGTTGCTGCCTTCCCACCAAAGCTCGCCGTTAGCCCGGTAGACTGCGGCGCCCAGGATGATCTCCGGAGTGCCGTCCTGGTCGAGATCGGCGATAGCCGGGCCGCCCCACTCGTTGCCGGCGTGCAAATCGGCATAATCGATACAGTTGTCGGCCCCGAAGTCCGCGCAGGACCACTTCAGTTCGCCGGTGTGTTCGAAAGCCACCAGGCCGCCCTGGTAGCGTAGAGTGACTAGTTCGACCAGCCCGTCGTTGTCGATGTCACCGGCCGCGACGCTGGCCGCCGGGGCGGTGGTCATTATTCCCGGAGCAACCGCCCACAGATCGGTGAAGGTGTCGCCGGAGATCGCCCGCAGGACACCCGAACCTAAAATGGGCGGATCGCCCGAAACACTAAAGGCGTTGAAAACGATATCGGGGATATCGTCTTCGTTTACCAGCTGATCGCCATTGTCGTCGTTCAGGTTGACCACAACCGGAGTAGACATGACCTGGTCTTTGTCCGGGTAAAGATCGCTGCCGCTCCAGCCGATCTCCTCGCGCGGGTCGAAGCGGGCCCGCTCGGGCTGATAAATACAATCGGGATTGGTTGGGCCGTCTTCGCGAAAGCTGTCGTCGCTGGGATCGCAGACATCGCCGATTCCGTCGCCGTCGCTGTCGATTTGATCCGGGTTTGAATCAGTCGGACAGTTGTCAACATCTGCGCAATGGCCGTCACTATCGGAATCATCGGCGGCATCATGCGGGCATGGGTCGCAAACGTCACCGCTGCCGTCCGAATCGGAATCGGTCTGGGCGGTGTTTTCGTCGGCCACACAGTTGTCGACGCTGTCACAAACGCTATCATTGTCCGAGTCATCGGGATTGTCGTCCGGACAGGGGTCGCACACGTCGCCGACTCCGTCGGAATCGCGATCAGCCTGATCGGCATTGATATCGGCGGGACAATTGTCCTCGTCGTCGCATTTACCGTCCCCGTCTGAATCGATGGCTCCGCTATTGGGGCAGGGGTCGCAGACGTCTCCGATTCCATCGCCATCCGAGTCGGCCTGGTCCGGGTTGGGATGTTCGGGACAGTTGTCGGAAAAGTCATCAATCCCGTCCCCGTCCCGATCAGATTTAATCTGGCAGCGCCCGTCGACGCAGGTGCCGTCGGGACAGTCGGAATCCGTAGAGCACTTGGCGGTGGTGTCACTGCAGCCAGCCAGACTCAGCCAACAGATTGCACAAGCTGCCAGAACAGGAAAAATTTTGAGCATTATTGGTTCTCCTTGGTTCGCAGTATCGAAATGTCAGTCTAAATGTTTTAGGCCCAGTTCTCAATAGGCGGTTGAATAATACTATCTGAAAGGATATCTATTTGGCATGCCGCATTCTGCCACAGAAAAAAGTTCAGGAGTTACACGGCCGTGAACCAGTCACAACCATCTGAGTTGACTGTTCGGGCGGTTGGGGCCGGGTTGCTGGTCGGCTGCCTGATTGCCGCATCGAACGTGGTCATCGGGCTCAAGATCGGCCTAGTGTTCGGGGCCTCAATCGCTGCGGCGGTCATCTCTTTCGCGCTGTTCAAGGGCATGAGTGTGGTACTGACCCGGCCTTATACTCCCAAGGAAACACTGATTTCGGCCACAACCGGATCGGCGGCTGGTTTCATGGCTTCGGCCGCCGGATTGACTTCGGCCATCCCGGCCATGGAGATGATGGGCACTCGACTCTCCTTCGGGCAATTAGTGATTTGGGCGATAGCGATTGCAGGATTGGGCGTTTTTTTCGCAGTCCCGCTGCGGCGCTCGATGATTGTGGTCGACAAATTGCGCTTTCCCTCGGGGACCGCTTCGGCTACCACGATTAAGGCCATGTTTGCCGCCGGGCATTCTGCGCTTACCCGGGCCCGGGTCTTGTTTTTTTCGGGCCTGGGAGCCGTCGTAATTACTCTGCTTTTTTCGATCAAGCCACTCGGGTTGGGCGGGTTTCAGAATCTGGGTTTTGACGATTTGGGCCTTACGGGAGTTTCAATCCTGGGGGTATCTCTGGTAGCCATGAAAGTTGGAGTGAGTTTTTCACCGATGATCTGGGGGGCCGGCATCCTGGTTGGGCCCCGGGTGGGCTGGTCATTGCTGCTCGGTTCGGTGGCGGCCTGGCTGGTGGGTGGCCCGCTTCTGCTTCGGTATGAATTGGTCGGCCCGGCGGCACCCTTGAAAGAATACTCGGCCGCCTTCAAGTGGCTCTTATGGCCGGCGGTTTCGATGATGATTTTTGCCGGCCTGACCGGGCTGGCCTTCCAGTACCGTACTATCCTGAAAACCTTTTCGGCCTTTGCCAAGTCCAAGACCGCCACGGATGGCGATCTAGATGACGCCCCGGATCGGCTGCCCTTCGGTTTCTGGCTGGGCGGGTTGCTGTTTTTGGCCGGCCTGACGGTATTTCTGGCCTGGTCGATCTTCGATATTTCGCCCTGGATGAGCTTGTTGGCGATTGTGCTTTCGTTCGTTTTTTGTGCGATCGCCATGCGGGCGGTCGGTGAAACCGACATCAATCCCTCGGGACCGATGGCCAAGATTACTCAGCTGTTAAACGGCGTTTTGGACCCGGGCTGCGCGGCCAGCAACCTGATGACGGCCGGGATAACCGCCGCGGGTGCCTCACAGGGTGCCGACTTGATGTCCGATTTCAAGGCCGGCTACCTGCTCAAGGCTTCGATTCGTCGACAAGTGTTGGCCCAGCTGGCGGGAGTCCTGGTCGGGGCCGTGGTGGTTGTCGGTGTCTACAAAGCATTGACCGCCGCCTACCAGATCCCGGGCGAAGGGTTTTTAGCGCCTTCGGCCCGTTCTTGGCATACCGTGGCCAAGGTACTCGAACAAGGTCTGGCGGCCATTCCGGATGGGGCCCTGTGGGCCACTCTCTTGAGTGGATTGCTCGGGATCGGGCTGGCCTTGCTGGGCAGAATTAAGCAGATTGCCAAGTGGGTGCCATCGCCGGTCGCGATTGGGATCGCGTTTCTGGTGCCCCCATATTATGCGATCGGGATATGGCTGGCAGCCCTGCTGACCTGGCTGGTGCGGCGCAGCAAACCAGAAACGGTCGAGTCCTATTCGGCCTCTTTGGCTTCGGGGCTGATTGCCGGGGAAGGAATCACAATGGTGTTGATTGCGGTTCTGATTATCTTAGGTGTCGGCTGGGTTTGACAGACTCACCCCAGAGCACTAACATTCTACTTCTAAACGGTTAATTCGTTTGCGGGAGGCGATGATGAAGGTTCCTTTATTGAGCCGGTTATTGACAAGTCTGGTGCTTTTTTCTCTGGGGTTGTTCAGTCTGCCGGCTTGTGGAAGCGGCGGCGGCGAACTCGTCTGTGCAGATACGAGTTGCTTAAACGGAGCCTTGCGCGACGCCAAATCGGGTGTGACGGTCAAGCTCGAAGCCGGAACATACGAGGGCAATTTCGAGCTGAGCGCCGGAGTCAGCCTGAGCGGGGCCGGTGAGGTAACCATCCTCAGTTTCTCAGGAGATGGTCCGGTATTGACTGTCAGCGCGGGAGCCGCCCAGACGACTATCAGCAATCTGACGATCGAAAAGAGCACCTGCCCCTATCAGGAAAACCCGAACGAGGTGGCCGGTAGCGGCGGCGGCGGTATTTTGATCGAGGGTGACGGCGAGGTCTGGTTGAGCGACTTGAAGGTGCAAGTCAGCTGCGGAATTGGCATCAAGGTAAAAGGGATTGCCGGGCTTACCGGGAAGAACCTGACCCTGATCGGGAACGTGACTTCGACTGACGAGCCCGGGATTCTAACCAAGCCCAATCGGACCAAGTACGCCGTGGCCGGGTTGTCATTGAATGCTGTCGGCCAGGCGGATCTCGAGGCGATTGATGCCAATGGATTTGCCGGATGCGGGGTTTTGTTCCACGGCACGCCGGGCACTCTGGACGGCGGTGAGTTGCATGACCTGGTCGGCAGCGGGGTGCACGCCTCGGGCTCGGTCATGGTCACTCTGAAGAACCTGCACATCCATGATATCTGGGGCGGCGCGACTCCGTTTGGCTACGGGATTGCGGCAACCAACCTGGTTCATCTGTTGACCGAGGACGTTATCCTCGAAAATAACAAAGTCGCCGGTATTTTGATGGACCACTCGACCGGCGAGCATATCAATGCCACCGTTAGCGGCAACGGGGCCCGCGGGATTTGGCTGCAGTCTTGTACCCCCACCCAACAGACTCCGGACGGCCGGGCGGTGATCGTGCGCGGCAACAAGACCAAGCTGATCAACAACAATGGCGTGGCTTTCGGTGTGTTTCAGTCGACCGGAATCAGTCTCGCGGATGCTGATGTTTCGGGCACGCAGAAGATATCGATGATTGCTTATCAGGAGTCCACCCGGGTCGATATCGGCGACGGGATCGAGGTGATTGGTTCAGACGATCTGGAATTCAGCGACTTGACCGTCAACAACAATCAGCGGGCCGGGATTATTATTGATGCTCGTGAGGGCGTCAGTGAAGTCCAGGTGACTTTCGTAAACGTAACAATTGACGGCGACGGTGAACGCGGTTTCTCTGTGCAGCATGGCACGGTAACCACTCTGCCGGATGTTATCGACAATACCCTGCGGGAGAACGACGCCGCTGGCGAAATCCTCGACGTCGTCAGTCCGCTCGAAACCGATCGGGTGCCCTCGCCGTTCAATATTATCGATATTCCCACCTAGGCGTTGGAAAGCTCCTCCAGCTCGAGAGTCCGCTTGCGCTCTTCTTGCGAATCTCCGAGTTTTTTAAGGCAAGCGATTAGACTCTGCAGGGCTGCGCTACGGTAGTCTTGGCTGCGAGTCCGTTTGAATGTCACCAAAGCGTCTTCGAACTCTTTTCTTGCCGAGCCGAACTTTCCCTGCTCGAACAAGACATCGCCGGTATTAGAACGACAGACAGCGGCAATAACCGTGTCGCCGATAGCCAGGTATAGATGCCGGGCCTTGTTTATGTGCTCGAGAGCCTCGTCGAGCTTGCCCTGGCGATAACGCAGTACCCCAAGGTTGCCTTGAGACCCTGCCTGGCCTTCTCGGTGTCCGGCACCCCCGAAAATTTCCAGGGCCCGGTTGAAGGATTTTTCTGCTTCGGAAAAACGTTCCAAGCGCGACAGGCATACGCCTTTACCATCGTGAAGCGAGCCAAGTGCCGTCGACGGGCCCAGGGTGCTGGCCAGAGAAATGCCCTTGTTGTAGAAATCCAGCGCCGCCTCATGCTGTTTCTGAAGATATGCAATCCAGCCCTGCCATTTAGATGTCCGGGCAGCCAACTGCAACCAGCCGGCTTCGCGTTTGTCCGGATCTAGATCTGCAATGGCCAGCTCGAGGAGTGTGTTGGCGGTTTCGTGTTGGCCGGCTTGAATCAGAGCATGCGCGGTCTCTAAAGCCGTGCGCCGCAGAGCCAGATCGACCTCGGAAAACTTCTCGGCCTGGGCTGCGAAAACATCTTTTGTTTCAGTAAAAGCCTCTTCGGCTTCTGTCGGCCGGCCGACGCGCCGCAGCAGGCGGGCGACGCTGACCCGCGATTCGGACAACTCGGCCGAGTCAAGCAAGAGACTGCCATCGTCCCTGCGCGAGTGCCGCCAAATCCATTGCAGATCGTCGAGGGCCCGGTTGATATCGCCGCGTTCTTCGGCCTTGTTGCCCGAGCGCAGTCTGTAGGGCAGGGCATTGGTGACGTTGCCGGCTTCGAAATGATGATGTCCTTTCAGGCGGTCGAAGTACTCGTGCTCGCCCTTGACTCGGGCTTCGATCCATTCGGCAATTGCATCGTGCCAGCGGACTTTGACCTTGCGCAATACGTGATGTTCGAGGGTCTCGCGAACAGCCGGCAGTAAAAAGACAAACTCTTTGGTCTTGAGTATTTGAGTAATTCGCCGGAAACGGATGAACTGGCGTTCTTCGAGAATGTTCAATACCGAACGCGTCTCGGGTATTCCGAAATCCTTAATCAGCGTGTCCCAACAAACATCTCCGACCACGGATGCTATTTGGAGTGCTTCGCGACATGGCTCGGGCAGGGCGTCCACTCTCGAGAGAATCGCCGACTCGATCGATTGCGGCAGAGTGACGTCCTTGGCTTTAGAGAGCTTGATTTCCCAAGATTCATCGCCGCAGATTATAATGTCGCGCTCGACAAGGTCGGACAGGATCTCCTCGATAAAAAGCGGCCGTCCCTCAGAGACATTCATTACCCGGGTGATTAATTCATCGGGAATGTTTTCGATGCGCTGAAGCAGATCGTTGATCATTTCGTTCGAGTCGATGTCACCGAGCGGCTCAAGCACACAATGAACCCGTTCTTCGTGGAACTCGAAACGATCTTCTACGCGTTGATCGGCTTCCGGGCGAAAAGACATGATTATTAATATAGGTAAATTTTCACAAGAAGCCAAAGTGGCCAGCAAATCCAGAAAAGGATCCGAAGCCATGTGCAGGTCTTCTACGGCCAAAATCATCGGCCGCTTGGCGGCTCGTGTTCGGTACAAGGTCAGGATTCCCTCGCGGATCGCGCTCTTGAGTTGCTCGGGGTCATTGGCGAAAGGCAAAAGGATTGGAATCCGACTGGTCTCGATGCCCAGTAGATTCAAGATGCTGGCTTCGACTCGGGCCCGATCGGAATCGTCGAGTTCGAGCTCGTCCAGATAAGCCGCCGTTTTGAGCTTCAAGGCTGCCGGGTCGTCGCCGGTCTCGGCTCCGACCAGGCGAACAACCAGATCGATCAAGGGCGCAAAAGTAGTTTCTGTCCGGTAATCGCGACAACGCATGAAATCCAGGTCATGTTGAGCCTGACTAATCAGCCATGAGACGAACTCGTAAATAAGTCGGCTTTTCCCCATGCCGATCGATGAGCGCACCGTCACGGGAACGGGTGTGTTATGTTTGCTTGCCTTGATAAACCCGGCTTTGAGTTGGTCGAGCTCTTTTTGGCGCCCAATCATCCGGGTAGGCACTCCCCGAAAATCCGGTACCTCGATAGTCATTCCACCGGCCCGGCGGCCGAGGACTTCGACTACTCGAACAGGCTCGGACTTGCCTTTGACCTGAATGGGTTCGAGCTGTTTTACCTCGAAAAGTCCCTGAACCAATCGGAAGGTCTCGTAAGAAACCAGAATCGACCCGACCGGACAGGCACTCTCCAGGCGACTTGCCAAATTGACGGCATCGCCCATTACCGTAAAATCCTGGCTGTCACCCCGGCCGACGAACCCGGCCAGGACCGTTCCGGTATTGATTCCAATTCGCATAGCCAAGGTCAGGCCTGTGCGGGCCAGCAGGTCGGCCGAGTAACCCTCAAGAAATACCTGCATGGCGATGGCGGCGTCCAGGGCACGCTCGGGGTCATTTTCATGGGCGAGCTTGGCCCCGAAAAGGGCCATTACGCAGTCGCCGATATATTTGTCGATGATACCGCCGTGGTTCGTGATTGCAGTGGTCAAGCCTGCAAAGCAATCGTCGAGGACGTCCTTGACCTGTTCGGGATGCATGCTCTCACTCATGTGAGTGAAGCCCGAGACGTCGGCAAACAAGACCGTCACGATTTTCAAGCTGTCCGCAGCAGCTGCCCCTAGCGGCTCGACCTGCATTGTCCGGCGGCTTCTTGCCGGGGGACGGGTTGCTGTTTCAGGAACCGTCGAGACCGTCAAGGTTGGGCGAGTTTGTCGAACCAGCGTCTCTTCGGCCGGGCGGGTGTTGTCTCGACGATCGGAAAACGGGAGCTGGGTCCTCTCTTCACGGGTAAGCTGCTGCAATAGCTTCGCCAAATCAGGTTGTTGGGCACCGCAGGCCGCGCAATAGAGGCTCTGGGTCCAGACCGAAGATCCGCAGTGCCAACAGTAGAGTTGATGCTCCAGGCGTTTGCCGCAAGACCAACAGAACTCGTCGTCTTTCCTGACCCGGGTTTCGCAAGAATTGCAGATTGCCGCCGGGTCAATTGGCAGGCCACAGTCAGGACATGCAGCTTGTCCTTGATCTATGTCCATTCCGCAACGTGGGCAGGTTTCTGACATTGGTCCCAATTATAAAAAGATCCTATTCTTCGCTGGTCCCGAGGATATCCATTGGATCCGGAATGAGCAATTCGGTCGTGTCGAAGTTTACCAGATTGTCGCTCATCCAGAGGCCATAGACGGCTTCGAGAAAATTGTAGTCCTGGTCGGGGAACTGAATGTTTATTCCGACCGGGTTCGAGCGTAAAGCAAGTCCGGTACCAAACAGTCTGGCGCGCCGCGCTATCTGGAGTGCCAACAGATCTGAATTGGTGACCTCGACCTGCTTGATCGTCATTTCTGCAAAATCATAGATTCCAATTCCGGCCCCATAGCCAAAACCAGGGCAAGTCGGTTGGGGTTCTTGGGCGCATTCCTGTTCTGAGGTAGCGGTGATAAAGACCTGGCTGAGGTTAACCACAGTGCTTTTGCTGAAGGCTCCAATTCCAAGATCGCGATTGCCGTCGAATTGGGCGCGTGTCAGATTTACTTCGGCGCCGAGGCCGATTTCCAGGCCACGCCCCACGGTGCCGTCACTTGTCTTGCTCAGAGTATTAAACACGCTGATATCGGATAGCTCGACTAAGGTTTCCGGGGAGGCAATAAATATGCCGGCCGCATGATTCGAGTCAAGGTATGCGCGGGTCAGAGAAAGTTGCGCCCCGGTGTTGACTTCGAGTCCTCGTCCGGCCTGTCCGCTGAGTTCAGTAGATTGGGTGTTCAAGATTGTCAGATCCGATATATCGGCCTGGCTACCCTGGTTGCCGATCAAAACACCCAATTCGCGATTGTTGTCGAACAAACCGCGCTTCAAGGTTAGTTGGCCCTGGTGACTAACTTCGAGTCCCCGCCCGAATGCACCGTCGCTGGCCTGACTGCGCGTGTTTTGTACGGTTATATCGGCAGCGTCCAGGTTGCTGCCTGAGCGTACCATTATGCCTACGTCGCGATTGTTGTCGAACAGCGCCCGAGTCAAAGTCACATCGGCTGCTTGCTGTATCCATAACCCGTCCCCACCGGAACCGGTTGAATCACCTTCGGTATTCTGGATAGTTAAGTCTTCGAGCACCAGGCTGGTACCTGAATTCTCGGCCAGGATGCCGCTGTGATGATTCGTGTCGAACAGCCCGCGAGTCAAAGTAACATTTGAGCCCAGGCTGACCTGCAGGCCGATCCCGAATGTTCCGTCCTGATCAATAACCTGGGTGTTTCTAACGGTCACGTCCGTCAATACGATGTTCTGGCCATTTGAGGCCAGCTGTATCCCGGTACCCGTATTGCCGTCCAGCAGGCCGCGAGTCAGTGACAGCTGGGCGCCGTCGATTGCAGTCAGGCCGAAGCCGTAGTATCCATCTGCTTCCTGACTCAGGGTGCCGCTAATTTCAACATCTTCGAGGATAAGTGTCGTTCCGGCTGCGATTGAATGAATACCGGTAGTTCGATTTCGGCTAACCCGTCCCCGGGTCAGACTGAGCTGGGCGCCCATTTGGACCCAGATTCCCAGGCCTTCACCTTGGGTCGCCTGATCGCTGTCGGTATCCAGGATCATCACGTCCTCACACTGCACAGATGTTTGTTGGTCACTGGCGTAAAGCCCGGCAAAATGATTTCGTTCGAACAAGACGCGACTCAAGGTCACCTGACTGCCCGTTGTGATGTCCATTCCCGAGCCCCAGTGCAGATCACCTGCCTGGCTGTCGGTGTCGCGAATGATAATATCGCTGGCTTCGAGTTGCGAACTGCCAAAACCGACTGTTATTCCGGCTGCCTGGTTTCTTTCGATCAGACTTTGCCTGATAACGACTTCGGCCCCGCTGCTGATCTGTATCCCCAGGCCGTGAGTGCGCTCGAAGTACATACTGGAAGTATCGCTAATAATAATGTCATCCAACTCGACAGACGTACTCCCGCCGGACACGATAATTCCAACTCCATGGTTGCCCTCGATCAAGCCGCCGGCCAGGCTTAGTTGGCCCAGAATAGCCTGCATGCCGAGCCCGCCTTCGTAGCCGATCTCGTACCGTAAAGTGTTGCGAATCACGATGTCCTGGATGCTGGCCGTGGTTGCGGCATCATCGAAATACATTCCCACGTAGGTGTTGTTTTCCAGGGTTACGCTTTGAAGTTCAACAAGCTGGGCGGATTGCACGCCGATTCCTACACCCGAGTACCAGCCATCCGCCGGATTGATCGAGTCGACTAGTAGATTGGCAGCGCTAAACGAACCATCCGCAACCATGACCCCGCCAAAGGTAGTTGCATGCAGCCAGACACCGTTGAGTGATACCCGAGCGTCGGTCGAGTTGGTTAAAACCCCAATCCGCGAGCCCGAGATCCGCAAGTTTCGAAGAGTGACCTGGGCAGCGCCCGATACGATCACCGCCGCCGAGTCGAGATCAAACGCTTCGCGACAGTCTATGATGCTTTGTTGAATGCAGGCCCCCCAGAGTGTCAGGTCTTTGGAAATGGTTACCGAATTCAGATAGCTGCCCGGCCCGATTACGACAACATCCCCGGCTGCGGCTGCCGTGACTGCCTCGCCGATCAGGCCATACGGGTTGGCTTGAGTGCCGTCTCCGTTGGTTGCTCCGCTGAGAACATAGATCCGATTGCCGGTTACTTCAGCCGGGATTTCCGGCCAGGTTTCGGCTGGGCAACTATCGCCCAGGGGTTGGCAAGCTGCCTGGCCCAGGACCGGGAAAGTGCCGTCGAGTTCGGGTTCGCAAATTGGGCGGTCGCCTGCGCTTTCGCCGGCTTTGAGCGGGGTTGTGTATCCGCTGACTGCAAGCCGGGGAACTTCGGGCGGCTGGCACCACGAAAAAGGATTGCCGTCTTGATCTTCAAGGGTGGCATGTCCAACCGGGTCCCAGCCTGTCCGGCAAGTCCAGGATTGCAGGCGGACAGGTTCGGGCAGGGCCGGCAGGGTAGCTTGAGCCGGGAGTTCGGGTAGGGCGATGTCGGAAATTTTCCAACCGCTGCAGGTTCCGTTCTGACAGATGTCGACGATTGTCTCTTGGTCTGTGTCGTCACAAGCGTGGCCTTCCTGAATAGGCATGCAGCCGTCACAGCATTGTCCGACCTGCGAGCAACTGCAGCTACATTCGTTGCAGCCGGATGCGTAGCCGTTGCAGCCGCAGGCGCAGTATTCCATAATCTCTTCAATGGAGCCGCAACTGTCGGCCCAATAGACGGCACCCTGTGTGCAAAATGTTTGGGCACGAGACTCGCAGGTGCTACCACCACAGCCGCTGAAGCCAGGGATGCTAAAGGCCAGCAGGGCGAACGTCGCCCAATTGATCGACAGCTTCATCCGGCACCTCATACCAGGCTCCTCTCGTAAGACCATGAACATAGCACCTTGGCCGCTATTGATTCAATTGTGTTTGGAACTAAGGGATTCTAACCGGCCGGGAGGATATCCTATGAACTTATTCGAGGACTTCCATGGCATCCGGGACTCCCAGGGCGGTCGTGTCGTAGTTGACCTGGCTGCCCTCGATCCACAACCCGCTGACTTGTTCGAAGAAGTCGTAGCCCTCGGGAGTGTCTTGGATATTGAGACCGATTGGATTGTGCCGTATGGCCAGTCCCTGCCCGCTTATTGATCCGTCAAAGGCTATCTGAACGCCGGCCAGGGCCGAGCCCAGGATGTCCACACTTTCAAACTCGATCTCGGCTGTATAATAAACACCCAGGCCCATACCGAAACCTATCTCGGGACAGCCCTGAGCACCGGGCAAGTCAAAGCACTCACACTCGTCTGTCTCTTGAATACTGATCTGGTGCAGCTCGACAGATGTTCCCGGATCGAAAACGCAAACTCCCAGGGCATGATTGCCCTGCAGCAATCCACGCCTCAGACTGACCTGGGCACCTCCGGAGGCCTGCAGGCCGGCGCCGAAAAACAAATCCATCTCACGACTGCGGGTCGAGCGAATAATAATATCTTCGAGAGTCAAGATTGGGTTGTCGAACCCGGCCATTATTCCGACAGCTTTGTTGTTTTCAAAAAGTCCGCGCTTGACCGAAACCTGCGGGCCTTGAGACAAGCTCAACCCGACGCCGTAATCCAGGTCGGCTTCGCGGCCGGCCGTGTCTTTGACGGTGATGTCTTCGAGTTGGGCGGAAGAGCCCAGGGCAACCACGATGCCGGCATCGCGGTTGCGCAAGAAGAGCCCGCGTTTCAAGGTTGCGGCGGCCTCGATGCTGATTTCCATTCCGCGACCGAAAAACAAATCAATCCCTTCACGCTCGGCGTCCTTGAGCTGGCTATAGGTGTCCGTGACGGTCAGATCTTCAATCTCGATTGTCGAGCCCGGGCCCCGAATTACCAATCCGGATTCACGGTTGCGCTCGAACCTGGCCCGCACGAGGGTTGCCTGGGCGCCCGACTGAACGGTCAGGCCACGGCCATGAGCCTCGGTTGCCTCTTCAGGCTGTGTGTCGAAAACGCTGATGTCGGTCAGATTGGCGACGGTTCCGAGATCGGCAATCGATATCCCGATACTGCGATTGTTTTCGAACAATCCGCGGCTGCACGAAACATAGGCGCCCAGGTTGGCCTCCAGACCGCGGCCCAAGAGCAAGTCGCTTTGCTGGCTGCCGGTGTTGCGTACGGCAATGTCACTCAGCACCAGGGATGAGTTTTGATTTATTACGGCGATTGCAATGTCGTGATTGTTTTCGAAGAGTCCCCGGGTCAGTGTAAGCGCGGCGCCGGCCTGGACAACCAGGCCGCGGCCGAACATTCCGTTTGACTCTTGTGGCGAAGTGTCAAGGACAACCAGATCTGTAAGTTCGCAGCTTGCTCCCGAGCCGGCCGCGACAAAGCCGGCCAGAGAGTTGTTTTGTAAAAGCACTCGGGCCAGCGACATGTGTGCTCCGTCGACGATTTCGATCCCGGAACCCAACGAGCCGTCGTAGTCGCTGCTGCGGGTGTCGATGATGACTACGTCGTTCAATTCAGCCTGGCTGCCGGGGCCGAGGACTGCCAGACCAAGCCCGCGATTGTCCTGACAGACCACGCGCGACATAGTCAATTCAGCGCCCAGGAAGGCCTCCAGGCACCAACCGGACGGTTCAGACGGATCGTCAATAGCGTTTCTGCGAGTGCCGCGGATTAGAAGATCGGAAAGTTCGAGGCGCGAGCCCTCTTGTAAAACGTTTAGGCCGGAATGCAGATTGCCGTCGAGCAAGCCCCGGGTGAATGTGGCCGTGGCGCCGGTCATAACTCGAACAGCCTGTCCCCAGCCGTTATCGGATTCACGAATGCGGGTTGCTCTGATGGCTACATTCTGGATAGTCAGTTGGGTGCCGGCCACCCCGGCCAGGATGCCCAGCGAACGGACATTTTCAATTGTGCTGTCAGTCAGACTGACAGCCGCCGTGCCCCAGGCGGAAACTCCGACACCCTTGCTATTGTTGTTGTCCGAAAAAACCGAACTTATCAATACGCTGCTCAAGATCATCTCGGCCCCGCCGCCATAAATTCCGTGGCCGCTGGTTTCATGAATCCAGACGCCCGAAAGAAAGACCGCCGCCGAATCTTCAGTCAGGCAGACTCCGTTGCGACCTCCCGAGATTCGCAGGTTGTAGACAGCCACCTGGGTGTTGGCGCCGATGGTAATTGCGCCGGTAGCAGTCGAATAGGGGCCCGGGGCGACGATACTCGTCTGGCTAATGCAGGCCCCGAAGAGAGTCAGGTTTTTGTCTATGCTCAATGCCTCCGGGTAGATCCCGGCGGCGATGACTATCAGGTTGCCGGCTAAAGCTGCTGCGACCGCTTCTGAGATGGTTGCATAGGGCGCGGCCTGGCTCCCGTCGCCGTTTTGGCTGCCGGCCTTGACGAATATCCGATTGCCGGTCAGTTCGGGCGGGATCTCGGGCCAGTCACCGGCTGGGCAGGCGCTGCCCAGCGGCTGGCAGGTAGTGTAGCCCAGCAATGGATAATTTCCATCGATTTCGGGCTCGCAAATTTCACGCTCACCTTCTTGCTCGCCGTCTCTTAGCCCGGTTGTGTACAGACCCAGCTTCAAGCGCGGCAGGGCCGGCGGTTGGCACCAGGCAAATGAATTTCCGTCTTTGTCGAGCAGCGATTCGTGTTCGACGGCGATCCAGTTTTGGGGGCATGTCCAGGAATCCAGTTGAACAGGCTCAGGTAGGGCAGGTTCGGCCGGTAAAGCTGGTTCGGCAATGCCGGCCGGGTCCCAGCCCGAACAGCTGCCTTGCAGGCAGACATCATTGAGTGTGGCCGGGTTATTGTCATTGCAGGCCCGGCCTTCTTCGGTCGGCCGGCAACCGTCACAGCAGGTGTCGACTTCAAAACAGCTGCAGGGGCAGTCGGCGCAGCCGGTCTGATCGTCTTTACAGCCGCAGCCGCAGTACTGCTTAACGGAGCCGGTATTTCCGCAACTGTCGGCCCAGTAATCGACGGAGTCAACGCAAGAATTTTGGGACTTGAGTGTGCAGTCAGAAGAAGAACCGCCGCAGCCGGGCCCGCCGGCCAGTGCAATAGCGACACATATAATAATTATTTTACTCAGGCGTCGGCAGGAGAGGCTCGGCATGGCCTGGTTTATTTCCTGGGGTTCTCTATGGCGTCTTTCATGCGCCGCAGGCCTTCGCGAATCTGATCCTTGGCGGTAGCATAAGACAGACGAATATACTCATCTTCTTCGCCGATGTTGCGGGCCCCGAAACATGTCCTGCCCAGGACTGCCACGCCGGCCTTGTGCAATAAATAATCCGCCAGCTCTTTAGACGAAGCCATGCCGAGCTTGCGACAGGCAACGCTCACATTTGGAAAAACGTAAAAGGCCCCGCGCGGTATGATACAGCTGACGCCCTCGATATCATTGAGACCGTCCACCACGATCGAACTGCGCTCGCGGAATTCGTTGACCATCTTGTCGGATTCGTCCTGGGGGCCGTTGAGCGCCTCGATGCTGGCTATCTGGCTGAACGTGCAAGTACAAGAATCAGAGTTGGTCAACAGGCGCGCTATCTTGGCGCACAGTTCTTTGGGCATGACACCCCAGCCAATCCGCCAGCCGGTCATGGCAAAGGTCTTGGAGCAGCCGTCAATCACCATGCAGCGCTCCTTCATTCCGGGCAGCTGGCAGATTGAACGAAACTCGCCTTCCCAAACCATGCGGTTGTAAACCTCGTCGGTCATAACCCAGCAATCATGCTTGATGGCTAATTCGGCGATAGCTTGCAGATCTTCGCCAAGCAGCATGCCGCCGGTCGGATTATGCGGCGAATTGATGATAATCAGCGAAGTGTTGTCGTTTACCAGGCTGGCCATGTGGTCGACATCGATTGAAAAGCCCTTGGATTCCAGCAGGGGGGCCGGGACCGGTTTGGCTCCGACGAAGTTGATCATCGATTCGTAGATCGGAAATCCCGGATTGGGATAAATAACTTCGCTGCCGGTTTCAACCACCGACATAATGCCGTGGAAGATGATCGGCTTGGCCCCCGGGGTGACCACGACCTCGTCGGGTTCACACTTGAAGCCCGGGCGCATGCGCATAGTATCTTTACAGATCGCTTCTCGAAATTGCGGCAGGCCGCTGGAGGGACTGTAGTGGGTCCAGTTGTCGTCAATGGCTTTTTTTGCGGCCTCTTTAATGTTTGCGGGCGTGTCGAAATCCGGTTCGCCGATGGCGAAAGAGATGATGTCGCGGCCTTCGGCTTTGAGTTTGTTGACTACGGCCAAAACGTCGAACGCAGTTTCAGTACCCAGCCGGTCGATGCGTTTGGAAAAATTCATGAAAGCCTCCTCGTGATTTAGCTACTTAACCTTAGCGATTATCCATTACCATAGGCCCGTTCGGACTAAAAGAAAATGAATGAGATCACAATGAAAACGGGTATCAGGATGATGCTTGACCAGATCAAAAAGCCGAAAAAGCTGGGCATCTTGATGCCACGTTCATCGGCGATTGACTTGACCATGAAATTGGGGGCGTTGCCGATATAAGTCATGGCACCCATGAAAACAGCCCCCAGACTGATTCCTATAAGAATGGTTTCGTCCACACCGGTCGCGGCAACCTCCGTCCCGCCGGGCGGCAAGCCCAGGCCTTGCGCCAGGGCGAAGAAGACGACATAGGTCGGAGTATTGTCTAAAAAGGCCGAGAGCGCACCGGTTGCCCAGAAAAAGCTCATCGGGTTATCGACGCCCAGATCGCCGCCGCGCGCCTTGAGAATCAAGATAGCCGGAATCATGGTGGCAAAAATACCGGCGAACAAGGCGGCCACTTCGATGATCGGGTAAAAGGTGAACTTGTTGGCCTGGCGCAGTTCGCGTCTGGTCCCGAACCAGGATGCCAGGGCCAGGGAAATTAAGATCCCTTCGCGGGTTGGAAAGGGGACCACTTTGTCTGTCAGAAATGCGACCGAGAGAATCACACCCAGCAACAGGGGAGTGTTGAGCCAGGCCCCGGCGATATGGGTCGGGCGCACCTCGAGTCGGTCGGCTTCTAGTGCGGAACTCGGCTCGCGCCGGTACATGACGGTATCAAAAACGAAGTAGACCAATAGCAAGAAGCTGACCGCGATGCCCCAATGGGTAACCAGTTTAAATGTCCATTCGAAGGGCACCCCCGCCAGGTAACCCATGAAAAGCGGCGGGTCCCCCAGGGGGGTCAAACAGCCCCCGATATTGGCCACCAGAAAAGTGAAGAACACCACCGTGTGAACTTTATTAGTGCGCTGACTATTGGTAACCAGCAGCGGCCGGATCAGCAACATGGCCGCCCCGGTCGTGCCCATGAACGAGGCCAGTAACGAACCGAGCGCCAAAAACCCGGTATTGACCAAGGGTGTGGCTCGCAGATCGGTTTGTATCAAAATGCCGCCCGAGATAACGAATAAAGCCGCCAGTAAAACGATGAACGATATGTATTCCTGACCGGTGTGCAGGACGGCATGATAGTCCTTGTACAAAAACAAACCGATAATCGGTAATCCCAGAATGGCCGAGACCAGGAGTTTGTTTTTGTTGGGATGAAACCATTTTTCGGCAGCCAGCGGCAAGATTGCGATGGCTAAAAGCATCAGCGCGAAGAAGGCCACCCACCACAGCGATAGCTCATGACCGATAGAAGGGCCGGAATCGCTGGCGGCCGCCGGCAGAGCTGTCAGCAGCACCAGCAGGCTTCCCACGCTGAGAATCAATCGCTTGCTCACCAACCGCCTCCGTTTCTCGCTTTGTGCCGAATCAAGCAAGCAACTTCAATCAATCACACCGTGTTTTTTGCCGACTTTGATGAAAGCCGCGATGGCTTTGTCGATCTGCGGAATTTCATGGGCTGCCGAGAGCTGAACGCGAATCCGGGCCTCCCCATTGGGAACAACCGGATAGGAGAAACCGACTACATAGATGCCTTCGGCCAGCATGTCGCGGGCCATGTCGCTGGCCAGCTTGGCGTCCCCGAGCATGATCGGCACAATCGGGTGAACCCCGGCTTTGATGTTGAAACCGGCCGCGGTCATCTTATCGCGAAAGCGTTTCGTGTTTTCTTCGAGTTTGTCGCGTAGCGTTGTGGTTACAGAAATCATCTCGAAAGCTTTTATGGTTGTGGCTACGATTACCGGCGCCAGGGTGTTGGAAAACAGGTAGGGTCGTGAGCGCTGGCGCAGGTACTCGATGATTTCCGCCCGCCCGGTGGTGAACCCGCCCGAGGCGCCGCCCATGGCCTTGCCGAGGGTCGAGGTGATCACGTCGATCCGGCTCAGGACGTTGCAGTGCTCGACGCTGCCGCGCCCGGTCTTGCCCATGAAGCCGGTCGCATGCGAATCGTCGACCATCACCAGGGCGTCGTATTTATCGGCCAGGTCGCAGATCTTGTCGAGCGGAGCGATAATGCCGTCCATGCTGAAAACGCCGTCGCTGGCGATCAACCGGCGCCGTTTGTCCTGGGTGTCTTTCAGGTGCTGCTCCAGTTCGCCCATGTCGGCATTTTTATAGCGCCGCCGTTCGGCTTTGCACAGCCGGATGCCGTCGATGATGCTGGCATGGTTGAGCTGATCGGAAATGATTGCGTCTTCTTTGTTGAGCAGGCACTCGAACAGGCCGCCGTTGGCATCGAAGCAAGAAGAATACAATATTGTGTCGTCGGTCTCGAAAAATTCCGAGATTTGTTTCTCGAGTTGCTTGTGCTGATCCTGGGTGCCGCAGATGAAGCGCACCGAGCTCATCCCGAACCCGTGAGTGTCGAGGCCCTGCTTGGCGGCATCGATCAAGTCGCTATTGTCCGAAAGACCCAGGTAGTTATTGGCGCAGAAGTTGAGCACCTCCTGACCGTCTTCGACCTTGATCTCGGCCCGTTGCGGCGTGGTGATCTGTCTCTCTTCCTTGTAAAGCCCGGCCTCGCGGATCTGACGTATTTCTTCGCGGAGATTGTCTTTCAGCTTTCCGTACATCGACTCCTCCTGACATCACGATAAAGGCAAGCGCTGTGGGCAAGGATTCTAGCCCGACACATGCGAGAGGTCAACAGCTTGGGTAGGTTGGCAATAAAAATCGGCCGAGCCCGACAGGTTAACTGGATTTAGTCCGGCTTTTCTTGCGGGTCCGCCTGCGTTTAGTTTTTTTCGTGCGCCTTTTTCGCTTCTTTTTCGTGTAGACTTTTTTGCGTCTCTTGCGTCTCTTGCGTTTGATGTATTTCTTCTTTCTCTTCTTCTTTTTCGTTTTGGGCTTTACGGCCTTCTTTCCATCGGCCCCATCGGTCTGGTCCCCGTCGAGGGCGTCGCCGTCCGCTCCGTCGGTGGAGTCGGGTTCGGCCGTGCCGTCGAGCAGCCCGCCATCGGCTTGCTCGGGCTCGGTCGGTTGATCGCCGGGAGGGCTGTCAAGATCTGCGGCCCGCTCGACCGGCTGGCCTCCGTCGACCGGTCCAACAATGGCCAGACCGGCGTCCGGGTCGCCTTTGGCCAGGCCGCCCGAGCCTGCGTCGGCTTGCGCCTGGGCTGTTGGTTCGTCGTCGGAAAGCAGCACAAAGAGCGCGATGATAATGAATGCCGCGAGCAATGTGATTATCAGAAAGCCATAGGGGAAAGACTTTTTTTGGCCCGGGTTCGTGTCTTCTTTGAAGTCTTGAAAGTTGTCCGGCAGAATGGGCGCGGACTCGGACTCGGGATCGGGCTCGAGTAAGGACTCGTATTCCATCGACTTGGCGGCGGCCTGGGCTAACAGGTCTTCACCTTTGCGTTCAGTCTCGTAGTTGCCGTTTGCCCGGGCAGCCAGGATCGGTTCTCTTTCGGGGATGGTCTTGGTGTCGTCCGGCAACGGCAGGCCCACGGCTGGGAAATCGGTGTCCGGTTCGTTGATTGGAGGCGGCAGAGGTTCGGTGTCGAAAAGCGGACGGTCGGCCACTTCCCCCCGGGGCGCCGGAGTTCTCTTCTTGACCGTATCTTCTTCGAATTCTTCGGAGTACTTGGAAACAATCTGAGTCGGCACATCTTCGTCGTCATCGTCGTCAAAGGGTGTCGGCCCAGCCGGGTTGAGGCTGCTGATCGGCACCCGCTGGGTTGTTTCGCTAAAATCATCATTCCGATCGACCGGGGCGGTGACGGCACTGTCGTCCCAGTCTTCGTACTCGGCCGGGCGCTCGACCGTCTTGGTGTCTTCATCCAGTTGGCGTTTGGCAACCGACGTGGCTTCGGGGTGTAGTTTTTCGGCTTTGCGGGCCTCGGCTACTTGCTGGTGGCGTTCTTGTTCCATTTCGTTCTTGAAAACATCCTGCATGAAATCCGAAAGCCAGGAAGCCGAGAAACGCAGACCGTTGGCAATCATGAAGTCTTCAAGGGCCTCACGCCATTGAGCGGCCGATTCGTAACGCTCTTGCGGTTCGCGCTTCAAGGCTATCAGCAGCAGAGTTTCGAGTTTCTTGGGAATCGCCAGGTTCAGCTTGCGGGGCGCGACAAAGTTGGCTTCGCGGACGTGTCGCAAGGTGTCGAGATCACTGTAGCCGGTAAACATCTCGGTCAGGGTCAGCAATTCGCAGAAGCAGATTCCCAATGAAAAGATGTCGGTCCTGAAATCAAGATCCTGCCCGCCGGCTTGCTCGGGAGACATGTAGGCATACTTGCCCTTGAGTATGCCGCTGCCGGTCCTGATTTTACTTTCCTTGGCTTTGGCGATCCCGAAGTCGGCCAGCTTTACTTCTCCGTCATAAGAAACCAGAATATTGGGGGGTGAAATGTCGCGGTGGATCAAGTTGACCGAGTTGCCGAAACGGTCTTTCTTTTTGTGGGCGTGTTCGAGGCCGTTGAGGGCTTCAATGAAGATGTAGCAGGCCAGTTCGATTGGCGGAGACAGGCCTTGTTCTTTCAGGGTCTCGATGATTTCGGCGATGTTTTTGCCGTGGATATACTCCATCGACAGGTACAGCGCATTGTGCAGGCGGCCGAAGTCGTAAATCTGAACCACGTTGGCGTGGTTGAGATTGGCGGCTAACTTGGCCTCATTGATGAACATTTCAACGAACTGTTGGTCTTTGGACAAGTGCGGCAGCATGCGCTTGATGGCGACTATTTTCTCGAAACCTTCAGCGCCGTAAGCCACAGCTCTAAAGACTTCGGCCATACCGCCTACCGCGATGCGTTTCAGGAGTACATACTTACCAAAAGTCGTCGGCTCGAAAGACATTCAACGATTATTCTATGTCCAAGGTACGAACCTGGTCAATTTTCCGCCTACGCAAACCGCTTCGGCGGACAGGTCCACCTTCGCAACTTGCTTCGGTGGACAAGCCCACCATTATCGCACCACAAGTTGCAGATTCTTGGCACTCCCCAGGTACAGCTCGACCTGTTTGCCGGCGTGAGTTGCGACATCGCCGGTGGTGCGCACGATGCGCGAGTAGCGCCGGATGCCCAAGCCTACTACTACGTCCAGGAATCCGTTGACCACCTCGGCGGGAATCTCCAAACTGCCCTGCTCGTCGGGTGCCTCACACAGGATCGTGACAAAATACAGGTGCGGATAGTGGGAGCCACCCGACAGAAAAACCTGAATTTTCGTCCCGGGTTCGGCCGGCGTCCAGGAGATGTTGCTGGACTTTCCCCGGGTCAACTCAAGCGTGTTGGAGGCAATCTGCGGGGGATCCACGCCGGTGGCTGACAGCGAATATGGCGTTAACCCTTCCTTGGTAACATCGACAGTGACAAAGTCTCCGGCGTCGAACAGGTCATCCGTTATGTCGTCGGTTGTGTATATGCCGCTCTGGCTCGGCGCCATTGAGACACTGGCCTTCAGGCCCGCGATGTCGATCCGGTCCACCTCCAGCATGGCCGGAAGATCCCGGCAGACCAGGTTGCCCCCTTCGTCCACGCACTCCTGCCCATCCAGGCAGTCCGGATCGCAGCTGGACACATCCAGCCAGAATCCTTTGTATAGCGCGCAGCCGCCCCCCGACGCCTGGAGCTCTCCGCAATGTTCCAGGTGTTGCTCCAGCACGTAGTAGCAGCACGGCCCCTCGGCAAACAGCGCCCGCGGCCCGGTTTTCCACCCGGCCGGCTCGTTGGTGTAAGTATCTTCACTCTCTAATATGCTGATCCAACCCCAGATCCCTTGATCGCCCGGTTCGTCACCTTCATTGTACCCAACGTCGCCGTCGTTCAGAGCATCGCTGTCGCTCAGAGCATCGCCGTCGCCGAACCCGGCGTCATTGGGGCTGTTGGAATTACTACAGCCGCCTAGAACCGCCAGCAAAAATAGTGTCAACGCAAATCTCATGAGTACAAAGGTGGCAGCGAGTTATAACGGAGTTACTGCTCCGGAGGGCCAGTCGATCTCGCAAACGTACCAATCGGAGTTTTCACCGCTGATGGTTTCGGTGAAGTTGGCCACCAGTGCCCCGTTGATATAGACGTTAATTGTGACCAGGTTGCCGCTGGTGTATGAGTTGCCGGGGTAGTCGTGCACAAAGACGGTATAGACGCCGTTGGCCGGGTCGGCGATATTGATATTTTCGGGCCCGGTGCCCGGAATGTCGTCGAGATCCAGGTGGGGATCGTCGCCGTCATAGCCGGCCTGTCCCCAGTCGGGTGTAAACCAGCGGCCGATGCAGTTGGAGAAGAAGCAGTCCGAATTGGTGCGCGGAGTACCTCCCGGGGCAAGCAGGTGCAGATCCATGTCGTCGTTGTTGTGAGCCCAGTACATTTCGATCCACAGATCCTCGGTGGGTACTACGGTGGTGGTCGCCAGGCAGGGCGGGCTGACTTGACCGATGTCGTTTTCGACAACCAGTTCGGCTGTATAACTGCCGGCCAGGTCGATTTCGGTCGTGCGGTTGGCGCCGAACCCCCACAGAGTTGCGGCCGAGCCGGCCGGAAAAGAGGCGATGCTCCAGCGATGATCGACGATGGCGCGATTGTTGGTATCGTAGCTCTGGTCGCCGCGCCAGGTGACGGTCTGGAAGGGGATTGCGTTGACCGGGCTGACCGAACAAACGGCGACCGGCCCGTCACCGCCGGGCCAGTTGCCGAAGGCGTTCAAATCGACCCTGACTTCGTTGGTGTCTTTGTCGTTGACGAACAAGCTCAAGGTGCCCACATCTTGCCCGCGATCGATCGGGTCGTAACCGACCGTAAGGGTTAGTTCGTTGCCGGCCCCGGGGTCGATACTGGCGTCGGCCGGCGGTGCTGAAATAATCGTAAATTCGTTGTCGGGCGAATTGGCGCTGATCGTAGAGCTGGCCAACAGACAGGGCCCGTTGCCCGAGTTGGAAAGTACCAAATCGACAGTGGCCGGGGCGCCGATCTCGACTACCCCGAAACTTGCCGCGAAAGGATCGACTACCAGATCGCAAACCAGGGCCGTTGCTCGCCCAAACAAGGCCACCGTGCCGGTCAGGTGGGTGACCGGATCCGAAACCAGGTCATTGGAGAAAATATCCACGCCGCCGGCATCTGACCCGGCGGCTTGCGGCAGATACTGAACTTCGACCGCGGCAATATCTCCGGCCGGCAGACTGGCCGGCAATGAACCCGGATCTACCAGGCTGAAATCGGGGCTGAAGGGGACCAGCGCCATTGCCACACCGTACAAATCCAGGGGGAGCGACCCGCAGTTTTCGAGATTGAAGGATTTAATAACCGGCAGGCCGACGACCACGTTGCCGAAATCCAGCATGAGCGGATCGGGACAGACTCGCGGAGCAACTCCGGAACCGCCCAGGATGATTTCGATCTCTGGCTCACTAACGTCGTCTGAGCGGATGCGTATCCGGCCGAGGTGCACTTCGCCCGAGTCGGGCGCGTAACTTACTGCCAGGCTGGCTTCTTCGTTGGTTGCCAGCTCGCCGGGCAGACCGCTGCCGGCCGTGTCGAGGGTGTACTGGATGCCGGAACCGGCGACCAACTCGAGCGTGAACACCCGGAGGGTGCGCTGGCCCAGGTTGCGAATGATGATATCGCGGCTGGCGGCCACGTTTGTGGGTGTCTCACCGAAAGAGACTACCAGGCTGTCTTTGCCCATGGCGTCGTTGCAAAGTTCGTCGGCTTGCTGGCATTCGGTTTGTTGCTGATCGCCGATGCAGTTGGTGATGCAAACCTCGATCTCGCGCGTGATGCCTTCGCCTGCCAGATGAACGGTCAGGCTATGATGCTCGGTAGTATTGAAAGTGACTACAAAGCCGCCGACATCTACCCCGGTTTCAACCGGGGCATAAGTAAGTTCGAACACCAGATCGCGACCGGGGCCGATCGATAGCGTGTTATCTACAGAGTAAGGACAGTTGGCGACGAAGACTCCATTGTCGAAGCAGGCAACGATGAAATCCTGGCTGGAACCGGACAGGAAATCGAAACTCGATATGATTAGACTGCCCTTGCCCTCATTGCGAATGAAAAGGTACTGGCGGTTGACGGTCTGGATGTCGACCTGACCAAAATCCACGACGATTTCACTCGATTCGGGAATCTGGTTGAAATCGTCAATCGCGGGCGGGTTGTCGGACGGGCCATGGTGGAAATGATCAATTTTTGGAGTATTGCCATGCAGGGTGTCGTCTTGGCAACCCAGCCAAATGATAAGAGACACTACGACCAGCGATCCCACTAGTCTCCTTCTGGGGTCGTACATGGCAAACTCCTTCCCCCCGATTGTGCAACGGTGGCTTAAGTTTGGCCTAATAGTGGTGTTTTTGGCAAGTTGTTTTATTTCTGGCGCTATGCAAGGAGGGCAATAGTGAAATTTAAAGTAAAAGCCAGTCAGTTTCGCTGATATTCGAGGTCAAATCGGCATTGATTGGGATCACTTCGCCTTCGTTCGACACGAAATCTCCCGCGTCGGGCATCGAGGTTGCGTCGCCGGAAGCATTTGAGTTTACGTCGATAAATGCCCAGCCGGAGTAAGACGCGGCTGCGACGCCGGGCAGGCTGTAGGTTGCAGTGCCGCTTGAGAAAGTGGTCGAGGCGGTGAAATACAGGGCGGTTGCATCCCCGCCGCCGCCGGGCGCGACCAGCTTCAGATAGGCGGTCGACCCGTCGACTCCGCTCTTTGTAAGCGTGCCTTTGACGGTGAAGCCGGATTCACTACTGCCGCAGGCGGTCAGCCCAAAGGAACAGATGCCGACAACCAGACAGATAATCACGAGTGTTGGTTTTTTCATTTTTGTAAGTGCCTCCATTTTTTTTAATGAGCTGTCTATCGAGTAATCATACTACCATACGGGTTACTTTTCTAATTTGATCAATTCAAGGATCGGGGTACAGTAATAATGCTCGTAACTTGGGAATATTGACGAATTTGTGACATTTATTGACAAAAAGCGTCGATATTTTGTATTATTTACACATGAATTCGCAGATATCCTTTAATCAGGGGGAGGTCTGAGTCGTGCACGGAAATTTCTTGTACATTCGGAGGGACATCGAAGAGCCCATTATAAAGCACATCAAGTCGGAGTCGGATGCCGTTTTATTGCTATCCGGTGCCAGGCAGACCGGAAAATCAACCTTGATTGAAAATATCGACTTTGCGATGGACAAGTTCATTATCAATCTCTGGGATGAAGAACCCGAGGTTGTCGCGTTGCGAGAGGCCCGTAATTTTTCCGAGTTCGAGTCTCGCTTGACTCACCTGTTTGGTTTTAGGCCCTATGAAAACCGGATTCTGATAATCGATGAAGCCCAGGCGGCATCGCATTTGGCCTCCTTCTTGATGGAACTCCATCGTAAATGGAAAGGACAAAAAATCGTCTTGTTAGGATCCATTTTGTCCAACTTGTTTCAAAGTGGAACTCCCATGCCCACTGGCCGTACACTTGAGTTGACCTGTCGGCCCTTGCATTTTGGTGAGTTTCTTCGTTTTCGTGCCAAAGATAAGTGGTTCGATTTGTTGCCGGATGACTTGGAGTCCATTACCCAGGTAGCCCCGGAAGTCCACGCAGCGTTGATGGCTGAATATGAGCTTTTCTTGCAGATTGGAGGTCTTCCAGGCATCGTGCTTTCCCATGGACGGGGTGAAGACTTCAAGTTGTTGTTGGAATCTCTACTGGCCAACATGTATCGCGACGCGGATCGTTACATCGGCCAACAGGCTGGCGGGTCTGGAAAACGTGTTCCCCAGTACGGTTCTTTACTGGAACATGTCTTGCGTTCGGTCGCCATGCATACCGGCCAGCCAACCCAGAACAGCTCGATTTTGTCCACCGATTCTCCCGCATACAGAAACGTGTTGCCGCGAGTCCTAGAGGCTCTCAAATATTGGCATATCGTTTATTTTCTTTCATACGAGACGGCCCAACTCACGACCAAAAAGGGATACAGTTCCAAGAAATACCTCTTGGATACCGGCATGACGAACTACTTGATCAATCGTTTCTTGCCGGTCCGGTTTGGCGGATCGACCGAGGTCGTTGCCAAATTGCTCGAAAGCGCCGTGCTCCAAGATCTTTTGGGTTTTGCTTTGTCGATCCGATTCGTGACCAGCTACAAGTCCAACAACCGATTGAAAAACGAATTGGATTTTGTGGCCAGCCTGAATGACCAGATCGTGCCTGTTGAAGTTAAGTCTTCGAATAGGGTCAATCAAAAGTCCCTGTCTCAGTTGCTGGCCTTCATGGAACACCGCAATGTCGATCAGGGAATTGTAATTTTCACTGGTATGCCGCAAAAACAGAAGATCGAAAAACGCACGATATGGTACTTGCCTCCTTACGCACTCGCATGGTTTTTGTCGGGCCTGTCTCGCTAGCGTCCATGAACTTGGCTTGACAGCTTGCGCTCGGACAAGTCAGAATGAACACCTCGGGGCCAGGCAGCGTCTCATGCAATATAGTGGTCCCAATTTCAAAGGAGTTTGCTATGCGAAAACCCCTTTTGTTTTCAGTGGTTGCTGTTGTGGTCGGAATGGCCATGCCGGCTGAGGCGGATATATTCGGCTTTGATCTGGATGCCCAGGTAGGTTACGCCCAACTATATAATATCGAACGTCCTTTCGAAAATGCGGATGCGACCCTGAGCGGAGGCGTGGTCGGGGTCCGGGCCAAGCTCGAGATCTTGTTCATTTCCGCGATTGTCGACTACCAGCATTTTTTCGACAATGCCGACTATATGCATGCCGGTCTGGGCGTGGATTTCAAGTTGCCTACTCCGGTCATCGAGCCGTTCATTCGCGGATCGGTTGGATTAATGATGCTGTCCGCCGACAAGAGCATGTTCGAGCCGACGGCCGAGACAGATCTCGAAATGACCCTCGGCTTCCAGCTGCGCGCCGGGGCCGGGTTCGATATTCCCCTGGGCAGCTGGTTTGCAATTGGAGTTGCCGGTGATGTGGGTTATCACTACATGACCGGGTTACATGGCTGGGATTTCTCGGTAGTCGGTTACCTGGGTTTGAGAGTCTGAGAGAAAATTTGTCTAGCGAAAGGCGATCAGGACGATGACAAAATATACCTGCAGTGTCTGTGGCTATGTGTACGATCCGGCCAAGGGAGACCCGGACAACGGTGTCCCGCCTAAAACCGATTTTAAAGATCTGCCCGAGAATTGGGTGTGTCCGCTCTGCGGAGCGGACAAGAGCCTGTTCGAAAAGGGCGGCTGAGTTTTTTACGGTTACGCTTTCGATCTTGACAATTTAGCAAAATCTCGTTTGTAATCAACTATGTTAAAAATCCCTTTGGCTTCTTTTGTCCGAAGCCTTGTGGCAAATTGCGGTATTCTCGTTCTGATACCGGCGATCTTACTCGAAGCCAATCCAGTCAGGGCCGATGAAGATAAGCTGCTAATGCTGGTTTTTCCAGTATTCATGAAAGCTCCCGATGAGCTGAAGTTGCCATCGGCCGCGAGGATTGCCGAGTCGCTGCTTATGGAACTTCCGGCAAACGTCCGGGCGGTTGCCCAAACGCCTTCGCCTATGCCGCAGCCGGGGCAGGCGAGAGATCTGGTTCAAGCTCAGGCGAAAAAGAGGGGAGCGGTAGTTGCGATTTGGAGTGAACTTGTCGACCCCGGTGCCTGCCAGGCTCCACATATTTTGCAGATTAATATCTTAGAAGTCGAGTCGGGCAATATCCTGAAACGAAATCTGTGTCCCGAGGAGGCCGATCCGGGAGCGCTATCCCGCGCGATTGCTCTGGTGATTATGAACACTTTTCGGTCAGGTTTGGTCAAGAGCATTAGTCTAATCGAAAACAAAGTTCGCGATTCAAAAGATTTGGCGGCCGACATTCCAAAAGCACCCGACTGTCCCGAGGTGAAACCCTGTCCAAAGGCCGAGAAGGTTCCCGAGGTCAAATGTCCTGCTCTCCCAACGCCGCCCAGATCGAGTTTTTTCATCTCGACCGGTTTCATGTTCAGCTCCCATCCCAGTTGGGATTCCAGTGGGCTCGGAGTGGGGATCGACGTTTTGTATTCGCCGACGGCCTGGTTCGAGTTGGGCCTCGGTGTCCAGGCCCTGAGGGGGCGGCATGTGAATGTCAGTGATGTGAACGCCCTGTATACCGACTGGCCTTTGTCAATTTGGGGACGTGTTCGTTTCGGGAGTGCCGAGCTGGAAGGTACAGCCGATCTAGGATTTTTGATTGCCATGACCCGCTTGGAAGTCTTGTTCGAGAAACCAATCGGGTTGTCTGTCAAGAACGTTACCAAATGGAATCCAGCTATGTTTGCTTCTCTGGGTCTGCGCTGGTGGATGCCCTTTGGGCTCGGCCTCCACCTCCAGGCCGGCCCGACCGTCTACTTGAGACGACAACTGTACCGCTACAGTATTGACGGCGTGACTGAGATTGTCATGTCGATGCAGGTGGTTTCCTTCCATGCCAGCCTTTCGTTGGTAATTCCTCTGAATTGACGCCCGCTTCCAGGCCCTGACGAATTAATTTTCTCGGAAGGGAAGATTTCTTCGATGCCGGGGACAAATTACTATTAATGATGCGTCAAAAAGGAGAGAACGCCATGAAACCAGTATTTTTCGCGAGCTTAGGCCTGGTCGGTTGCGTGATCTTCTCATTTATCGGCTGCGGTGGTGCTGCGAGCCAGGACAATGATGGCGGTAACCTGTACGCCTGCAAAATAGACGCGGAGTGCGGGCCGGCCGAGTATTGTTACCGGGGCCATTGCCTCCCGGTCGCGGTCACTTGCAACGGCGACGGTGACTGCCCTTTAGATGAGATCTGCGACTTGGGAATCTGCAAACCGCCGTGTTTTACGAAAGATGATTGTGCGAGCGGCGAGTACTGCGCAAGCGGCCATTGTCTTTTGGGATGCAGCCAAGACGCCGATTGCGCAGCCGATGAGACCTGCGATCAAAGTTTGCATAAATGCCGCAGGGCCGAATGCCAAAGTGATCAAGACTGTCCGGCGGGAGAGCGATGCAGCGCTGGAACTTGCATTGAGGCCGAGTGCAGCATCGATCAAGATTGCCCGGCGGGCGAGCGCTGTAATTTTGGAACATGTGTCAGTGTCTGTAGCGGAGACCAAGATTGCCCGCTGGGCGAGAACTGTGTCGAAGGTGTCTGCGTGTCTCCGCTTTGCGAAACCGACGAGGACTGTTCGCCCGGCCTGAAATGCCGGGCTGGTGAATGCGTCGAGTGCCTGGACGACGACGACTGCGATTCGAGCCATTACTGCACTTTGAACAACGAGTGCCTCGAGTGCGGCGACGCCGATCCGGATCACTGCGGAGAGGAGTGCCTGCTTTGCGAGGGAGAAAGCCCATACTGCCTGGAAGGAACCTGCACGGAATGCTTGACCCAAGACGATTGCGATCAGTCCGTGCCTCGCTACTGTACTGATGAGGGCAGCTGCCAGACCTGTGATGATTCTTCGGCCTGCGGTCCGGATTGCGTCGACTGCACGGAAGAGAGCCTGGTCTGCAGCGCCGACGGCAGCGAATGTGCAAATTGCGCAAATGATGAAGACTGCGGCCAGGGAGCCCGCTGTGAAGATGCTCTTTGCGTGGCCTGCGATACGGACGAGCGTTGCGGACCGGAATGCGATGACTGCGCAGGTCAGAGTTTGCACTGCTTTGGCGGAACTACGGGCGCCTGCTCCCAGTGCGCCGCGGACGAACATTGCCCGGGCGGTTATTGGTGCGCGGCCGGTTCCTGCGCCGCCTGCCAGGGTGACGACCCGCTGCACTGTGGAGCGGATTGCGCGGTCTGTTCTTTTCCAACGGCACATTGTGTCGCCGGCGCTTGCGCCCAGTGCGCCCAGGATGCCGACTGCAACACAGGCTACTGGTGCGAAAACAACATTTGTGCGAGTTGTGACACGAGCGAACACTGCGGCCCGCTATGCCGCGATTGCTTAGCGACTCCGGCAACCCCGATTTGCTCAGCCGCGGGTTCTGGATGCACATGCCAGCCGGGTTCCTGCGCGGAGTACTACGAGTGTGAAGATTCCGCCTGTCAGTTCTGCAATAGCGACATTAAATGCGGGGCGGACTGCAGCCCCTGCGCTGGTGATACTCCTCATTGCCTGGACGACGGGAGTACCTCCGGGTGCGTCGAGTGCACCAACGATGATCAGTGTGATTCCGGCGAATGGTGTGATCCTGATTCCAACCTCTGCGCTGCCTGTGATCTTGCCCTGCACTGCGGTCTTGCCTGTCTTGAGTGTGACGGCCAAACGCCGGACTGTGAAAGCCTCGAAATCGGCTGTGTATGCAACGAATCTTCATGCGCCCCGTTTTACAAGTGTGAATCGGGGAGTTGTCAGTTCTGCAATACTGACACAGAGTGTGGCGAAACATGCTCTGCCTGTGGCGGCAGTACTCCACTTTGCCTGGACGAGGGGGCCTCCTCCAGGTGCGTTGAATGCTATGTTCATGAAGACTGTATTGATCCCGAATATCCGCTTTGCGAGAACAACACTTGCCAGCCGCCTTGTATTTCCAAGTGTGTCGACGGCACCCAAACCGCTGAGACCTGCGCAAGTGCCCGAGTCGTGAGCCGGGCGGACGCCGGGGATGCGGATGGGGCGGATCACTCGGGAGACATTCTCGAAGGCACCAACGACGACCAGACAGTCTGCCAGGCAACCAAGCTGTCTAGTGGAAATGAAAAATACTACCAGATCTATTTGTATGCCGGCGAAACCCTGGACGTGACCCTGGATGTAACCCTCAACTCTTCATACTTCGACGGCATCCTGTTTCTCTACAGATCTTACGATGCGTGCGACGGAAGGGCATGTTCGACGATGGTTCTGTGCCGCGATCAGACCATCAACGCCGACGAAAGTTTTTCATACCTGGCCGGCGAGGACGGTTGGTACATCATTCAAGTAGATGCCACCTGGCAGATAGGCCAGGGCCAATACGGGCTGGCAATAGACTTGCAATGCAACCAGGCCGGTTGCGGCTGCTGAGTAACAGGGACAAAAAATAAAAAGAAAGGGATTGGTATATGAAAAACTCGCTCGCAAAATTGGTTGTTGTTTCGGCTTGCTTCGCCCTTGGGTTGACTGGTTGTGAGATCGGCGGCGAGGGCGTCTCGCCAGAGTGCAACTATGATGTCGATTGCGGGCCGGGTTTGTCTTGCATCGCCGAAGAATGTGTCTCGCCGGTCGACCTTTGTGCGAGTG
Source organism: Deltaproteobacteria bacterium (assembly GCA_019307065.1). Taxonomy (GTDB): domain Bacteria; phylum Myxococcota; class B64-G9; order B64-G9; family B64-G9; genus JAFDKH01. The sequence goes on along the minus strand of JAFDKH010000022.1, from coordinate 5,775 downwards.
AACACGACTGTGCCTGGGGTCAGACCTGCGTCGATGGTGTTTGCAAGGACCCATGCGCCTCCGACGACGAATGCCCAGCCGGTAACTTCTGCGACAGAGGCGACTGTCGTCCCGGTTGTCGGTCCGACGCGGACTGTCCGGCGGGGAGCACCTGTTTTGTTGCGCTTTACGAATGCGTCAAGACCGGCTGCGAAAGCGACGATGACTGTGCGGCAGGAGAAAAATGCAATTTCGGTGAGTGTGTCGCCGTCGGCTGCGTCATCGACGAGGACTGCCCCGCAGGAGAAAAATGTAATTTCGGTGAGTGTGTTGCTGCCGACTGCGTTCTCGACGAAGATTGCCCTATCGGCGAACAATGCCTGAATGGATCTTGCGAGTTGGCGGGCTGCCAGACTGATGCCGACTGCATGGCTGGTCAGCATTGCCAAGACGGAGCCTGCACTGTGATCGTCGGTTGCGCCAATGACAGCGATTGCGGGCCGGATCAGCAATGCGTTGCCGGAACTTGCGAAACAGCGGGCTGCCAGACCGACGCTGACTGTCTGCCCGACGAGAGCTGCATCGCCGGAGCTTGTCAGGCAGCCCAGTGTTTGACCGACTCCGATTGCCCGCCGGGCCAGCTATGCCAGTCGGGCGTTTGCGTCTCGGGAGATTGCCAGTCAGACTATGACTGCCTGCCGGGTGAATTTTGCTCCGGCGGCAGTTGCATTTCCAGCGGCTGCCTCGATAGCAACACGCCGATCATGCAGGAAGTCGAGCCGAACGACGACTTGATCACCATCAACAACAATATCGTCGGTGAGGTCGAGGCGCTTGTCTTGAGAGGAATCGCCAACAATCCCGCCGATTCGTTAGACGGATTCAGGTTTCAGTGTTCTGTCGAGGCTACCGTCTTCTTTACCCTGAAGCACGAATGCAATGGGGCCGATCTCAACTTGTTACTGTTCAAGATGATCGGCCCGGGTCCGGACCAAACTTCGGGAACAGCCGATGATGTCGTTGAGCAAGTCATAGCGACCAATATTCCCCCGCCAACCTGTGCCGAGGCAATTGCCGCCCCGTTGCACCAGGGAGAAACTTACGACCTGGTGGTCCAGGCCGTTAGCGGCGGGGCCAACTATATAGTAGAAGTCTGCCTGCCATGAATAAACAAGTGGTCTGCAAAAACATGCCTGCAAATAACTATCGACAGTGTCTGGCCGTAATGCTTGCCGTTTTTTTCTCAGCCGCCTGCCTGGGCGCGGGTTGTGCTGCAAACGAGAGCTTGGGCAGTGACGCGGCAGACTCCGGTATCGAAGACGACGCCAGTCGAGATGCCGGTATCGATGACGCCGGTCAAAAAGACGCCGGGCCCGAAGATGGCTCAACCCACGACGCCGCGGTTTACGATGCTGGTGGCGATGACTCACAAACCGTGGACGATGGCGGTCCGGACCCGGAGGTACTCCCTGAAGTCAGCGCCGGCCGTGATCACAGTTGCTTGCTTGGGACCGACGGATCTGTCGCCTGCTGGGGAGGCAATGAGTACGGCCAGTCGAGCCCGACGGAGGGAAGCTTCTCGCAGATCAGCGCGGGCGGAATGTTTACTTGCGGCGTGCTGCTGGATAGCGCTCTGACCTATTGGGGAATCAACGACAGGGGCCAGTCTGATTCGCCCCAGGGCACTTTTGAAAAAGTTGCGACCGGATTCGACCACGCCTGCGGGCTGAGAACGGATAAATCAGTCGTCTGCTGGGGAAACGATTTGAGCGGCCAGGCTAGCCCGCCGGCGGGCAGCTTTTCGCAGCTGAGCGCCGGTGCCGATCATACATGCGCGCTCAGGGACGACGGCAGCCTGGAATGTTGGGGAAGCGATTTTCTGGGACAGGCCAGCCCCCCGGCGGGTGGTTTCGCAAAGATCAAAGCCGGTTGGTATCACACCTGCGGCCTGAAGGTAGGTGGTACATTGGCCTGTTGGGGCTGTAATGGTGCCGACCCTTATGGAGACTTTGGAGTAAGCGGGGAATGCGACCAGCCCCAGGGAGTTTTTTCTTGCCTGAGCGCCGGGGCGGCGCACACATGCGGCGTCATGGCGACCGGCACACTTGTCTGCTGGGGAAACAATATCGCCGGCCAGGCCGATCCGCCGGCCGGGGCATTTTCGAGCGTTGCCGCAGGTTGGCAACACAGCTGTGCAGTCAAAAACGACGGTTCGGTTACATGCTGGGGAAGCGATAGTTTCGGCCAATCCAGCCCGTAGCTCAAAAAAATGGAAGGTTTTTGAGTTCTTGGGGACAAATATAATAGAGTGCTGGCAATGGCCGGAATTCAAAAAAATGCAAGGATCCCCGACGAACTCATTGAGCGATGCCAGCACGGAGACAAGGATGCTATTCAAGAACTCTTCAAAAAGACATCAAAAGAGGTGCTGCGCATTCTTTACCGGCTGGTTGGTCCCTGTCGGGACATGGAAGACCTTGTGCAACAGGTATACTTGGCGCTCCTCGGAGCGCTCGGCCGATTCGAAAAACGATCTTCGTTTTCGACGTATTTATTCGCGATCTGTCACAAAGTGGCGAAGAAACGGGAGCGTTCACTCTGGCGCCGGATGCGCTTGCACAGCGCCGTGGTGCAAGAACCAAGAAAACCTGTCGACCAGCCGGATGAAAATCTGGACAGACTTCACCGGGCTGAAGAGGTTCACCGAGCGCTTGGCCGAATATCGCTTAAGCATCGAACTGTTTTGGTGCTGTTCGTGATGGAGGGTTTGAGCGGGAGCGAGGTTGCGAAAAAGTTGGGTATTCCCGAGGCGACGGTGTGGACGCGGCTGCACCGAGCCCGAAATGATTTCCGCAGGAGTTTTTCGTGGGAGAAAACAGAAAACAAAAGCGCTGCCCAAACCTAGTTCAAGTGCAGCCTTATCTCGACGACTTATTACCTTCGCAGGAAACGACTGCCTTCGAAACGCACCTGCCTGGTTGTCCGGAGTGTCAAAAAGCAATCGAGACTTACGGCGGGCTAGACGATGTACTCGAAGAAGCTGCCCAGGCCCCGCTGCCCGAGTGTGATCTCGATCGAGTGCTGCAGAACCTGCTGGACATTCCGGAACCAACTGTTCGACGTCGGACCTGGTGGCCGCTGCCGGCCTTCGCCACAGTTGCGGCTGCTGCGGCTGTCCTGTTTTTCCTGGTTTGGGCCCCCGGCCAGAGGAGTAAGTCACCCAAGCCAAAAGAAGCGCCCAGCGCCATTGTTCCAACGCAATTTACACAACCTGTGCTGGTGACTTATCTGGCCGGTCAGGTTTCCGGGCCGAGTGCAAAGAAAAACAAGTGGGTCCTGGCGCGCGGGATTCAGACCGAAGTTTACAAACAAGCCGCCCTGGCTTTCAGGCTTGGAGATCGCATTTCGGTTGCAGTTTTCGGCGACAGCCGGCTGACAGTCGAGCGCAAGCAGGACAAAGCCTGGCTGGTTGACCTGAAGAAAGGCGCCCTGGCCGCCCGCCTGCACCCCAATCGCAAGGAGCCCTTCCGGGTCAAAGTACCCTTCGGTTTGGTCGAGGCCACCGGCACGGCCTTTTCGGTAACGATTGCCAAAGAGGAAGCCTTCATTCAGTTGCGCGAGGGCTCCCTCAAGGTCAGCAGTCAAGACGGCGCTTTCGAATACATCAAGGCCCCCGCTATAGTTGGGTTGAGCCGCACGGCCGTCAGGCAAGCTACTGCCGAAGACCTCGCCGATCAGACTCTGCTTGCCCGGGCCGCCCGGATGGATCCTTTTGAGAAGGGCGCGCTGGGCTGGATTTTCATGACCAGCCAGCCTGAGGTTGCCCAGATATGGCAAGGCGAAGATCTTCTGGGCAATACGCCCTTGTTGTTTGCCCGACCAGCAGGCCGACTGCAAGCAATGGTTAAAGCTACGGATCGCGTCGAAGAGTTGATCCGCATAAATATAGAGCCGGGTCGACTGATAGAACGACACTTCGAGTTAGAGCCGGCCCCGAAACAGCAGCCGGCCCTGCCCGAGAAAGATCCTCTGGCTCGCTTTCGAAAACTCTTGGCGGCTAGAAAGACAAAGAAGGCCATCAAAGGTCTGAAAAGTTATCTGGGCCGCAAGCCCCAGGAACACAAAGCCAACTTACTTCTGGCCGATGCCTACCGCCTGGCCGGACGGTCTCAAAAGGCTCTTGGCATCTATCGGCGAGTCGCCGCCGATACCCGGGATGCCAGGCTGGCCGAGGCTGCGCTTTTCCAAGTCGGTGTCTTGCAACTCGAGGTTATAAAAGTTCCCCAAGAGGCCTTGAAAACCTTTCTTTACCTCAGGCGTAACTATCCCAAGGGCCTGCTGCGCCACGAGGTGGCTTACAATCTGGCCGAGAGTTACATGGCGACCAAAGACTTTCATCGGGCCCGCCGAGCTTTAGAAGACTACCTGCGACTTTTCCCCTACGGCACCAAAGTCAAACAGGCGAAAAAAGTGCTGAAGATTCTCGAAGAGAAAGGCTGGAAGTAACTCCAGCTGCCCACGATTTCTGAGATTGCCAAGGAGCCGATGATGCCAGCAGCAAACAACAGGGTCAGCTTGCTTCCCGGTACTTTTCTATTATTCGTTGTTGCGGTTTTTTGGGCCGGCTGTGAGGACGTAGTCGACCTGGCCAGAGTCGAGGCTATGCTGAGGTTGGAACATGACTGGGACGGCGACGGCACGCGTCAGGTTTTGCCACCCGACTCGACAGGTAGTGGTGATTACCTTGTGGATTTTGGCCAGTCAGTCGTCCGGCAAAGCTCGGTTCGCTATATCGTCATGGTCAATGACGCCAGCGCTCAGGGTTCTCTGGTCTGGGATTGGGAGACCAGTATACGTCTCGGCCAAGGAACTAGTTCCAGCTTTTACCTCGATCGGCCGCCGGTCTCTGAATTGGAACCCGGACAGGTCACGATCCTGGCGATCCACTACGTGCCCGAGCAAGATGGGGCCGGCGACGGCACGCTGATCATCGAGACAAACGATCCCGATGACCAGCAGGTTGTGGTTCGACTTTCGGGTAGCGGTGTTTCTCCGGATATCCAGGTGTGTTTGATTGAGGCCGGCAGCCAGGCCGAGCAGTGCAATGACGAGGTCCAGCCTGGAAACCTGATAATGGATTTCGGTGCCTGCGATCTTGGCCATAGCAGTAGCCGACAGTTTCTGGTCAGGAACCAAGGTGTTTTTAGACTTAGCATCGCGACCGGTTCCGGCATCGGCGGGGTCGACTTTGGGACCGGGACCAGCAGCGAATATGCTCTTGTACCCGAGCCCTGGACGGGCTCACTGGAGCCCGGCGAAACAAAGACATTCAGCGTGGACTACGCCCCCGTTGACGGGGGCTCGGACGATGGGACTGTAGAGATATCCTCGAACGACCCGAATGAGTCGAGCGTGGTATTGGCTCTGATCGGCAGCGGATTAGCTCCCAGAATATGCCCGCAACCGCCGCTGGTGGTAGACTTCGGCAGCATCCAGGTCGGCAAGACTTCGCAAAAATCATTCCGCTTCACCAGTTGCGGCAACCAGGTGCTGACGATCAGTCAGATCAGCCTCGATTCCGGTAATCACGGCTACTTCGACTTCACGACTCAAATAGGCACGCCCTTCGATCTCGGCGTCGAAGAGGCATTCGATATCGAGCTGAGCTATACGCCCCTGGTCGAAGGAACCCAAACCGGCCGGGTGATCATCAGCAGCAACGATCCCAACGCTGCCGAAGGCTGGATTGACCTGGTTGGCCGGGCCACCGCTAGTGCGATGTGCGACATTCATGTG
>JAFDKH010000130.1 GCA_019307065.1 Deltaproteobacteria bacterium | reverse complement strand
GGCATCACAACCAGGCCAATGGTTCGCATATCAACTCGCAGGCCGCCTGGGATATCACCCTGGGCGACAGCCAGGTAATCGTGGCCGTGATCGATACCGGGGTTGAAGAAACTCACCCGGACTTCGAAGCCAGCCGGATCGTTACCGGATACAACGTGGTAACCGGCTCGAATGATCCGTCGCCCAAGTCGGATACGATTGACGCCCACGGCACCTGCTGTAGCGGGGAAATTTTTGCCCAGGCCGATAATCAAGAAGGTCTCGTCGGTGTTTGCCCGGGTTGTTCTTTGATGGGTATCAAGATGATGGATGGTTCCGCCTCGCAAACTCAGATTTCATCGGGGTATCTGGCTATCGAATACGCAACCAATAACGGCGCCTGGGTACTGTCCAACTCGTGGGGAATAGACGAACAAGTAATCGGGCAGGTGGATATTCAGCCTTTCTATCAAGCGGTCCAGGCAGCCGCCAGCAGCGGACGCGGAGGACGGGGAGCCGTGGTGGTGTTTGCCTCGGGTAACGGCAATCAGGCCGGCCAGGGAGAATTGATCGGCAGCAGAGAACTGCAGAACATGGCCGAGGTAATGGCAATCGGAGGAACCGATCCGAACGACACAGTCGTGGCCTATTCCGATTTCGGGCCGAACCTGGCGGTAGTTGCACCGACCGGAGCGATCGACCCGCAAAATCCCTTTGAACCATTCGACGGTCCCCAGATCCTGACGACCGACACTACCGGAGATAACGGATTTTCCCGCGGGGGCTACTATTGGCAGTTCGATTACTTCAGAAACAACTATGAAGAACCGGACACGACCGGTAACTACACGGCTTACTTCAACGGTACTTCGGCCGCCTGTCCGATAGCGGCCGGTGTGGTTGGCCTGGTATTTTCGGCCAACCCCGAACTGAGCGGGGCCGCAGCGCGCCGGATTGTCGAACAAACCGCCGACAAAGTCGGCGGCATCAACTACGATACCAACGGGCACGACTACCACTACGGTTATGGTCGGGTAAACGCCGCCCGGGCTGTCAAGGCAGCTGTTTATGGCGTGGATAATCCCAACGGGAGTGTTTGTGTAGAAAATGTCAACTGCGAAGGCGGATTGTGTTACCGGGCAGATAGCCAAGATAGTGAGGGGACCTGCGTTACGCCTTGTCAAGACGGCGACGATTGCGAGCCCAACGAGTCGTGTACTAACCTGGGTGATGGCACCTTTGCCTGCTTGCCAAGTTGTACCAGTGATTCCGACTGCGAAGCGCCCCAGCTATGCCTGCCCGGAAACGGAGGCGATCTTTGCCAGACAATCGTGTGCGTCGACGGCTCGGTCTGTCCGGACGGCACAGCTTGTCCCGTCTCGGGGGGTACCTGCACCCGGACGTGTAGTTCAGACTCAGATTGTGTGCCGCCCCAGCTTTGTCTGCCGGCCGGCGGCGGAGATTTGTGTGTCCAGATCAGCTGCAGCACTGAAGAAGACTGTCCCGATGGGACTGTATGCTCTGAAGCGGTATGCGTGCGTCCCGGGGACAAACCGGAGGGCGGGGGAGGCTGCGGCTGTTCGGTTTCGACAACCAAAACAATTTGGTTTTTGCCGATGATCGCTTTGCTATTAATCGCTGGCCGCAGAAGGTTCAGAGGCTGATGGATCGGCGAACCTTTATCAAGGGCGTGGGAGCAGGCCTGGCCGTCGGTGCCGCCGGGAGCGCTTGCGCGCGTGAGGGCAGCAAGCTCGCGATTAAGAAGCCCTCCGGCTCGTCACGCGTGGCGGTCATGGTCGATGACAAGGTTCGCCTCGAATCGGGTTTCGATGCCGGACGAGTCAAGCAGTTACTCGATAAAACCATTCAGGCTGCTTGTGGCTCGCAGAGTGGGGCCGGCGGTTTGAGTTCATTATTCAAAAAAGACGATGTTGTCGGGGTCAAACTGAATTGCCTGGCGGGTCCGCCTTTGTCGCCGACTAAAGAGTTTTGTAACGGGCTGGTCGAACTATTCAACCAGGCCGGGATTGCATCCGAACAGATAGTGTTTTTTGAACGTGCCGAGCGCGACATTAGAAAAGGTGGTTTCAAAGTCAAGCGCGGCAGCGGCCAGCCGGCCTATTTGGGCAACGATAGTTCCGGAGCCGGTTACGAAGAGGAAGTCACAATCTCGGGCCAGGTTGGTTCGTGCCTGAGTAAAATTCTTACCAAGCGTATAACCGCCATGGTCAATGTCGGCGTGCTCAAAGATCACAATCTGGCAGGAGTAGGCGTCGGGATGAAAAATCTGTTCGGCCTGATTCATAATCCGAACAAATTCCATGACAATGGCTGTGATCCCTATGTTGCCGATGTATTGGCTTTCGAAGTAATTCAGAAAAAGCTCAAATTGGTACTGGTCGATGGTCTGACTGCCCAGTGTAATGCCGGGCCCGGCTATTTTCCGGGTTATGCCTGGCCGTTCAACGGTCTGATGGCATCAATTGATCCGGTGGCCCTCGACCGGGTTGCCTGGGACATCTTGGAAAAGCAACGTGCGGCCCAGGGACTGCCGAGCCTGACAAAAGAGAAGCGAGCCCCCAAGTGGATTCACACGGCTGCTAAACGGGGCCTGGGCCTGGACGATCTTAAGAAGATTAAAATCATCAAGGAAGGCTAGTTCGACGTTCCTAGAAATACAGGCCTTGCCACAAGTTGCTCAAGAAGTCCTTCCAATGTAAGTGCTGTACTCCTGAAGAATATTGCTTGCCTGTTTTGTCATGTGAAACCAGCAGAAGATTCCTCCAGGCTTTCTCTTCGGCAATGGCTCGCAGCCCTTTGTGATCGCGCTCACTCACGCGTCGGGAGGCTTTGACCTCGATGGCTGTATCGTCGCCGATGATGAAGTCGACCTCCTGATTGTTCTTAGAGCGCCAAAAACAAAATTCTTTTCTACATCGCAGATAAGACAGTGCGCTTCTGATTTCACAATAAAGAAAGTGCTCAAAGGCTTTGCCGTAATCGTCCGAGTTCCTCTCGAGAGTGCTCATTTTTTTGAGTGAGTGAACCAAACCTGGGTCGAAAAAATAAAACTTGGCAGTCTGGATGGCCTTGCGTTTGATGGATTTGGTCCACGGGGGGAGCATTTGCCCCATCAGGGTGTCTTCAAGAAGTTGGTAATAGTCTCGCACTGTATTGGGCGCAACCTGAGCGTCGTTGCCTACCTTCGTGTAGTTGACCAGCTTGGCGTTGCTCATGGCGGCCACATCTATAAAACGACTGTAGTTGGACAATCGTCTGACAAGTGCCTCTGCTTGGATTTCTTCTTTGAGGTAGGTGTCGGTATAGGCATAGAGGTAGTCCTCTGGATCATCCTCAAGGTAGGCCGTGGGCAAACCTCCATACAGCAGATATCGATCCAGATCAAAAGGACCTGCATCCTGTACAATTTCATTCCAAGTCAGTCCAAAGAGCGAAGCCCTGTATGCTCGACCAGCCAGAAGATTGACCCCTGTTCTTTTGAGTTTCCTGGCACTACTTCCCGTCAGCAAAAACTTGCATTGCTGTTCTTCGATGAGACTATGCACCTCGTTGAGCAATTCGGGTATTCGTTGGACCTCATCGATCACGACAAGGGAGTTCTTGATGTAGTTTTCCAGCTGAGAGGGATCGTGTTGCAGATCGAGGTATACCCGTGAACGAAGAAGATCGATGGTGTCCACCTTGTTTTTGTCCATTTGGCGAATGAGAAAACTTTTTCCAACGCCTCTGGGACCGAAGAGAAAGTGCGATTTTCTGGAGAGCAGAGCCAAAGGATCGATGATTCTTTTCATAGATACCTCACTACTTTATCGTGGACTATCTTGATAATCCACGATAGCGACGTTATTTGTCAAGTATTGACACCCTCAACGCAAACCCGGTCAACTAGGCCGTTGCGGGGAGCTATGGGACGGCGGTACATTCTGAAGAAGATTACTATCGTCAAGGAAGGCTAGTTCGACAAGTGAGCTTGTTTCTCAAAGAAATCATCAAGCGCTTTTCACAAGGGGAGCAGGTGCTTATCGCCGGTCTGGGTGACTCTTTGACTTATGGTTGGATGGTACAGCAGGGATTTTTCGATCGTTTCGAGGACCGATTGGCTGAGGCGTATCCTCGCGCCGGGATCGAATTCATCAAAGATGGAGTTCCCGGTTCGACGGCCAAAGAAGGTCTGGGCCGGGTCGATTCTATTCTGAGGGAGAAGCCAGACGTTGTCATCGTACAATTTGCCCTCAACGACTGCTTCTCAGGCATGCCTATAGATGAATTTGAGTCAGCTTACCTGGCGATTGCCGAAAAAGTAATATCGGGCCAGGCAATTCCGATCTTGGCGACATCTTGCCCGGTCATGGACCAGGTATTTGACCGGGAGCTTGCCGATTTTTATGACACCATTGTTGAAATAGCTGATCAACTCCAGGTGCCGGCGGCCGACTTGGCTGCCTATTGGCGTAGCCGACAAGCTAAACTGGACGACCTGCAGGTGCTCTATCAGAGCGACGGCGCCCACCCGACAGATCATGGGCATGCTCTCATGGCTGCCGGCCTGTTGGAGCTCTTCGATGTCTGACCAAGCGCCCGGCTAGCAGGTTGTAAAGACCGGTCAGTCCGACGCCTAAGGCAATCAAGAAACAAGTCGTGGTCCTGCCCAGAACCGGGATCAGCAACAGGCCCGTTATGAAAGCCCCAATAGCTGCGCCGAGATGATCGAGCGCATCGAGATTGCCGGCAACTCGCGCAAGCGAGCGACCGCTTGACATTGCAACTTGACTCGAAAGCGGAAATACAATTCCGGTGCTCAAGCCAACGCAAATCAGTAGCAGCAAGATGAGGCCCTGCCCGGCCCAGAGCGGCAGTGAATTGTAAATGACTGGAGATAACAGCCCGGGCAGGCCGGCTGCCAGGCCGGCCTGCCCCAGTAATACAACACCAAGGCTAGCGAGCGTAGCCGGGTGGGTTCGCAAGCGCCGATTGATCAGATAACCTCCGCCGACCAGACCGGTCATGAAGGCAGCTACGATTAGGCCCATCTCACTGTACAGGCTGCCGTAGAGGGACTGATATGAGAAAGTCAGCAAGAGCTCCAGGGCCAGTCCGGCTGCTCCAACTGCGAAGATTGCCAGCCAGGCGCTTTGGTAGATAGTCGCCTGAGCCGCTCTTTTACCAAACAGCATATGACAGAATACAAATCCAAAGAGAACCAAGATTGCCACAAACCAAGACCAAGCGGGAAACCGTGCGGACGAAGCCAGCAGACCCGATACTTTGCTGTCGGTCATGTGGCCCCAGCGCACAATGCTTTGCAGGTAAGTTACCGGTCGGGCATCGCTGTTGATCTTCTTCTCGCCTCGCTTATTTAGCTGTCGCTTTAAGTCCTCGACGGCCTCGACCTGAAAAAGGATATTGAAATGATGCCGGCTAAAGTGTTGATCGACTACCTGCCTGGCCTCATAGCGGTTGCCGAGTGCCAGGGGGTCTGCAAGCAAGGTCTCTGCTGAGTCGCAGGCTAGAAAAAATGTTTCTCCGCCCGGCAGCACTTCGACAGTTGCGAAGACCTCGGCCAGGCTGGCTTGCAGCGTTCGAACCAGTGAAGCTGTCTGGCGTCCCAAGAAAGTTGCGCTGGATGACAAGCGTGTCGCGAATACTCCGCCGCTGGTCAGACGCGACTGGATGAGCTTGAAAAATTCCAGCGTGAAAAAGCGATTGCTGCCGGCCGTCAAGGGGTCGGGTGCGTCCGAGAAAATCAGGTCCCAGCTGTCACTAGTCTGGGCCAGAAATCTCCGCCCGTCGGTGGTATGCAGTTTGACGCGTTGGTCGTCGAGCGCCAGGTTGAGCTCTTGATCAAGGTAGGGGCGGATCAGGCTAATCACTTCAGGATCTAGTTCGACAACGTCCAGGCTTTCGATTGAGTGGGCCAGAGCGACCGGCAGGAACTCGAAGGATGCTGAGCCGAGCAGCAGAACACGTTTTGGATCGGGATGCTGAGTCAACACTAAATGTGAACGCGGACGCGTCCGGTAACGATCCGGGAATGTCGTGGTAACCTTTCCGTCGTAAAAAAGAGTGAACTGATCTCCATTCTTGCCCAGATCAAGAAAGTGGTAGGGTGTCTCGGCAAAGGCTACACGAGTTGTGCCTGTTTTCAGGTCGTCGAACCTGCTCCTGGTTGCGCTGTCATCAAGCCGCCCGATCAGGCCGCTCGCCAAGAGAAGCACGAGGCTTACTCCAATCAGTGCGGAGACCAACCCGATAACTTTATGTTGCAGTCCGCGCCCGGAAAACCCCAACCAGACGAAGCCAATAATCAGAGGTAGCCCGGTTAGGCAAGTTGATTCGAGAGTGGATATGCGACCGGCCAAAAAGATGCCAACGGCCAACCCGCCGAAAATAGCACCGACTGATTCGAAAACGTAGCTGCGCCCGATTGCCGATGGATCTTCACCTTCGGCCGCCAGGCGGCAAACCAGCGGAAAAGATATCCCGATTAGCAATCCGAATGGCGTAATCAGTACCAGACCGCAAACCAACAAGGCGCCCAGGCCGGGTAGTTCGCCGACTGGTACGTTCAAGATACTGCGGCTGTTTCTGAGCAAATTTATGAGCAGGGGAAGCATAACGATTATTAGGGCCGAACAGCCTGCCAGCCAGCCGGGTTTGGCTTTTACCCTATCGGCCAGGCGGCCCCCGGCAAAAGCTCCGACCACGATTCCAATAAACCAGCAAGCGAAGATAATACCCAGGCACAATTCATTGCCTGAAAAGATCGTCAAAAACTCTCGGATGAAGTTGACCTGAGCGGCGGTCGCCAGGCATCCCAGACCGCTGATCACTAGAATGATGGCCGGCTTGATAGGTGCCTGAGTTCGAGACATGAAAATATTATCTAGCTGGTCAATGACTTTTCAACTAGAGAGTAGAAAGCCGCGATGCCTTGATCCAGCTTGGCCGGATCGCCGCCGCCACCTTGAGCAAAATCCGGTCGACCTCCGCCCTTGCCGCCGGTCACCTCGAGGACAGCCTTGAGCAAATCGCCGGCCTTGAGCTTGCCGGTCAGTTCCTTGCCGACCGTACAAACGGCTGAGAGTTTGCCTTGATCTTCGGCGAAAGCCAAGACGATGCCCTGGTTGAGACGATCTCGCAAGTTATCGGCGAATTCGCGCAAACCGGCTAGGGCAATGCCCTTGGCTTGCAGGGCCAGGACTTTGACACCCTCGATTTCTTTGGCTGCCTGGGCCGGATCACCGGCCGCCCCCGAGGTGGCAAGTTGTTGCTTCAGCTTGTCCACTTCACGAGTCAGCTCCGATTCACGCTTTTTCACAGTCTGGATGCGTTCGACCAGCAATCCAGGCGTGGTTTTGAGTACATTAGTTGCCTGGCTAAGGCGCCGTTCGAGTTCCTGGAAGCGAGACAATGCCTGGTCGCCGGTTACTGCTTCGATTCTCCTGACGCCGGCCTTGATACTGCCTTCAGATATGATCTTGAAAAGTCCGATATCGCCGGTTCGGGCCGCATGCGTGCCGCCGCAGAGCTCCAGGCTGTCTTCGCCCATGCTTACCACGCGAACTTGTTGATCGTACTTTTCACCGAAAAGCATGGTCGCTCCCATTTCGCGGGCTTGTTCGATATTTTTGACGGTCACTTCGATTTTGTAATTTTCACGAATCATGCGGTTGACCTCGCGCTCGATTGCCGAGATTTCCTCGGCCGTCATCTGTGCAAAGTGCGAGAAATCAAACCTGAATCGATCGGAATCGACCAACGAACCACTCTGATTGACGTGACTGCCAAGAACCTTTCTGAGGGCTGTTTGCAACAGGTGAGTGGCCGAGTGATTGCGCTGAATGTTTCCGCGGCGCTGGCTGTCTATTTTTAGCTGCACCTGATCGCCGACGGCCAGGACACCTTGGGTCACTTTCAAACGGTGAACAATCGTACCTTGCAGAGGTCTTTGGGCATCTACAATTTCTGCCTGGCCGGCCGGACTTGTTAGGGTACCTTTGTCGCCAACCTGTCCTCCGGTTTCTCCATAACAGGGTGTCGCTGAGATAATGGCCTCTACAACTTGGGAGGCGCTGGCTTGTTCGATCTGGCTGCGTGACACAACTTGTTTGCGGCCCTTGTCGTCTGTCTTTTCTTTGAAGGTTATCAGGGCCTGGATCGTCCCGCTTGCCTGGGCATCATCGTAACCAAGGAACTCAGTTGGACCCGTCTTTGCGGCGATTGTGCGAAAAACGTCGTCTACGCCTTTCAAACCCAGGCTGCCGCCACTGACTTGCTGATGGTGGGCAAATGCTTTCCGGTAAGCGGCCTGATCGATAGAAAATCCATGTTCGGCTGCGATGACTGCAGTCAGGTCGGGTGGAAAACCATCTCTGGTTTGCAGGTCGAATACCAGGCTGCCCGGCAGGGTCTGCTGACCTTGTCCTTTGAGCTCTGAAATCTCCTTCTTGAGGATTTTGAGCCCGTTTTCCAGGGTGTGCCGGAAAGTCTCTTCTTCGAGACGGGTGGCCTTGTCTATTAGGTCTTGGCGTTCGGGTAACTCGGGGTAGACATCACCCATTTGGCGCACGACCTCAAGACAGATTTTATCTAAAAAGAGATCCTTGACCCCGAGCTTGTTTCCATGCCGAATCGCTCGACGCATTATGCGCCTGAGTACGTAGCCACGACCTTCGTTGGAGGGCAGCACTCCGTCGACCATCAGGAAGGCGGTTGCCCGAGCGTGGTCGGCGATGACTCTCAAAGAAATATCAGTATCGGAATCGGAACCGTACTTCTTACCGGCGATCTCGGCCATGTGCTTAATTAGAGGCAGGAACAAATCGGTGTCATAGTTGGTATTGACGCCTTGCACCAGGGCGCATAGGCGTTCGAGGCCCAGGCCGGTGTCGATCGAGGGAGCCGGCAGGGGCGTCAGTTGGCCGCTTTGGTCCCTTTCAAACTGCATAAAAACCAGGTTCCAGATTTCTAAGAAGCGATCACACTCGCACTCGACTCCCTTGCAGCCGCCTGGTTCGTGGCAGGGCACAGTATCACCCTGGTCGTAGTGAATTTCCGAGCAGGGCCCGCAAGGGCCCGTGTCGCCCATTGACCAGAAGTTGTCCTTCTTACCGAAACGCAGAATCCGATCGGGCTCCACTCCGACCTCGCTCTGCCACAACTTGGCGGCATCTTCGTCGGCCGGGAGTTTCTGAGTTTGGTCGCCGCCGAAAACCGAGACCCACAGTTTTTCCTTTGGTAATTTCATCCAATCGACTAAGAATTCCCAGCCGAAACGAATAGCGTCTTTTTTGAAGTAGTCGCCGAAAGAAAAGTTGCCCAGCATCTCGAAGAATGTGTGGTGGCGGGCAGTGAAACCGACGTTCTTGAGATCGTTGTGTTTACCACCGGCCCGTACACACTTTTGGCTTGAAGTTGCGCGCACAAAATCTGAAGTTTCTTTACCGGTAAAAATATCTTTGAACTGAACCATTCCGGCGTTGGTGAACAGCAAGGTCGGATCATTAGGCGGTACAAGCGGATAGCTCGAACATACTTTATGCTGGTATTGTTCGAAATATTTCAAAAATGCAGCGCGGATGTCTTTGGATGTTCTAAACTCCATTGAATTCTCCGGATTATAGCAATCGGCGAAAATTAACACTCCTACCCAAGTCTGTCAAACACACCCAGCCCTGTGTAGCGATTCCGGACAGGCTGTCCGGAATCCGGACACAGAAGGCCAGTCGCTGATTCCCATAACCGATTGAATCAACGAAGGATTGCAGTTTGGCATGGCGGTTGCTTCAGAAGCTAGCATCTGAAAATCAAAAACTGCTCAGGAGGCAACAATGTCAAACCGGTTAAAAAAAATAAAGCGCAAAGAAAAAAAGAAGAGAGTAAAAGGAGAACCTGTAGATTCGAAGCAGATCAATGTTCAAACGGATGCCGGGACCTTTATCGGCCGACAACGCTCTGACTCGGGCTGGATGACTCTGGAAGGATTCAGTATGAATTCGGGGAAAGGCTCGCTTGATCAGGCGGTTCAGCAATCTGCCTGCGAGGTCAGCGGTGAAGTTTTTGTAAAGCCGATAACCGGCCACTATAAAGACCAACCTGAAGACAAACTCAGGCAAATGGTGGCTGAAATAAAAGATGTCTTTGATTCTTTCGGCGTACCGGCAATAGTCAGCCCCGGCATGCCTCTCTGGCTACAGGCCGAGTTTCTGAGCAACCTGCTGGATTTTGAAATGGAGCCGCCCTGCGGGTGTCCGTCCAGCCTGAAAGGTGTGGTCTCAACGGCCTAAGTAAGTTGTTCAGAAGCTGCCTTGTAAATAGACTGTCACCATGCGGCGCAGCATGTCGGCGCCATAGAGTTTGCCGTCTTGGGTTTGACCACCCTGTTCATCGCGGTAATTGAAGTAGGGAGCTTCGAAGGGTGATATTGGCAGCATGAGTTTCAGTCCGGTTTCCAGCTCGACTGTATCCGATTTCGCCCATCGCCAGCCAAGTCTACCGAGCACCAGGATCACGCTGGGCATATGGGCTGCCTGCAGGGGTTCCAGCAACCCGCCCGGACTACTTCCCCAGCGATTCCAGTAATCCGAGCGTGAAAATGCGTATAAAGAGCCAACCAGCCCGCAATCGAAGTTGAAAAGACCGCCGACGGTAATCATGTTTTTGGGGCTCTCGTCGACCTCGCGGTTCAGTACTTCGCGGTGGGACCAGGATGCCAGCAGCGAGATTGATTTTATGGGACTGTATTTTATAGTCAACTCGCTTCCAACTATTCGCAGGTAGTCGTGATTGCTGACATTCATCAAACTGGACTCAAAAAGATCGGGTAGTCCGCTCTCGCCATCGATGATATTCGAGACCAACTCGGCCTCGTTGCGGAAAAAGTTGTAATACAGGTCTAGGGCCACCCGCAGTTTGCCGTCAAAGAAAAAACCCAAATATCCGGCTTCGATCGCGAACAGTTCTTCGTTTACGAGCTCGAGGTTTCCGAGGACGCGGGTCATGAACTGTTGAAAATGGTCCTGAGCAGGTCCGCTAATCGGGCTGTCGGCAGGAAAATCCACCATCAAGTGAGTGTGCGTCTCCAAAAAAGCCGGCTTACGAAAGGCCCGGGCCACGCCCAGGCGCAAATATTGTCTGGCGGCCGGGCGAAAAACGGTCGAGAGCCTGGGCGAGATGAATTCCCCGGTGACGGTGTTGTAGTCGAATCGGGCCCCGCAAGTAATCGTCATCCAGTCGGTTGGAGCCAACTCAGTGTGTAAGAAAGCCCCGGCCCGCGCCTCGAGGTGATCGATACCCGGTTGACGGTATTTTGCCGAGGTTATATCACCGAATGTACTGGCATCCAGCAACTGGTCGGAATTCAACAATGAGACTCGGCTGCCTGCCCCGACGATCAATAATAGCGGATCCCAGAAACGGGGTATTTTCCACTGGACCTGGCCATCAATAGTCTGGCCGTTGACTTTGAAAGGTACGAATTGAGCCAGGCGGATTCCGAAATACTCGAGCACAGTGTCCATGTTGCCGCTGAACGGTGACTGCATCCAGTAAAGTTGCCCGCGCAAATTCTCAGATTCGTAGACCAGGCTAATATTTCTAAGTGGCATGGACGAATCCAGAGTGCCGATCGGCGATGCAATTGGTCCTTGGCCCTCGGTGAAGCCGCCCTCTAGCACGATGCGTTGAGTGTCCGACAGGCGATACTCGGCCACAGCGCGCACTTTCCAAACTTTCAAGCCCAGACTGCGCTGATCGAAAAAAGTGCCCGAAAAAGTGTAGCCGCCACTCAGCCCTAAGCCCCAGGATCCAATTCGGGTGGTAGCAAGTCCGCGTGCTGTTGTTCTGCCTATTTCGCCCGCAGAAAAACCGAACTCGAAGGTTCTTCTTTCAGGCAATGCCCGAGTAGTGATGTTGATAACGCCCGACATAGCGTTGGCCCCATAGAGTGAAGACCCCGGTCCGCGGATGACTTCGATGCGTTCGATATCATCGATTGAGAAAGGTTGAGCCTCGAACAAGGGTTGGCCGAGCAACTCGATATTGACTTCGCGTCCGTCGACCAGCACCAGAAACTGGTTGTTTTCGTTGGACCAATTGAGCCGGGCGGTGATGCCGGTAAAGGCCGGGGTTGTGAAGACGATATTCAGGCCGGGCACCAGCCTGAGCAGATCGGTCAGGCTGGTAGCCCCCGAGGCTTCGATGTCCTCGCGGGTGATCACCGTAATGGCCGAAGGGCTCATGCCGATTTCTTGCTCGTGACGAGCGGCGCTGGTGACGGTCTCTTCTTCGGTGAAGAACATCTCCATTTCGAGATCTTCTTCGTCTTGAGCCAGGGTCGGCGAAACCCAGACAGCCAATATCAGCCAACTGCCGACGAAGAATGAGAACAAGTGTTTAGGCACGGCATTAACGAATCACGAACTCAGCCGGTCTGTCAAACACTGGACTAGAAGATAAGAACAGTTTTACAAGCCACCCCTTACCAGCTGCGTCGCAACAACAGCCCCAGCAACCCGAGCAGCAGCCAGACTGCAGGGCGGTTGGCGGTATGGTTACACCCGCAACCGCCACCCGGTTCGTCGATCATCGCAAATGTCCAGGGCTGAGAGTATCCGCTGGCCGCATTGCGATCATCCGTCGCCTGTACCCGCCAGCGGTAGATCCCGCCCGGCTCGAGCACTAGAGATGGAGTCCAGGTTACCCGGTCGCCGTCCACGGTTCCCGTCCCTTCGTCCAGGATCTGGTCCGAGGTCTCGGCCAGAAGCTGGAACGAGTACGAGACCGGGCTACCTTGCGGGTCCGTCACCGTGGCAGCGATCAGTTGGGGTACGTTTTCGGTGATTGACTGGTCCGTTGGCGATTGGTGCTGCGGAATTGGCGGCGGCTGGTTCGCTCCAGGTGTACGGCAACCGCTGGCTGGGGCGGTGTTACGGCCTGCGGCGTCATGCGCGAAAGCGCTGTAACAATAGGTGACCCCGGTTTGCAATCCTGAATCGATCAGTTCCTCGTCGGTTCCGTCATAGACCTCGACTCCGATCGTCGTATTGGACGGCGCCACGTTCTCCGCCCGGCGGATCATCACCCCGGATACGATGGCCGCGTCCGGCATTTGCCAGGCCAGGTGAATCTCCGTCTCGAAGGCTTCCAGGTTCAGGGTCTCCACGGGCGGTACCTCGGTCGGTCCGACCACTTCGACCCGAACCGGCACGCTGACAGGACCGCCTTCCGCATCGGGCGCGTCGATAGTGATCTCGGTCTGGTGGATACCGCGCATAAGGTAAAACACACCGACCGTGAAATTGACCAGGATGCTCTCACCCGGGTTCACTATCCCAAAACCCGGCGAACAAGTCAGCCAGCCATCGGCGATTGTCAGGCTAAAGGGCATCGGCCGGCCCCCCTGGTTGGAGATTATCAACTCGAGACCCGGGTCGGGTGCGTCGTCGGCTGCCTGGAAGTCGAAGCCGGCCGGTGTGACCGAAAGCAGGGCCGGGACCGGCCGGACATTCAAGCTGACCGGCACGCGGTGGGTGCCGTTGTCGGCCTGGGCAGATTCTAAGACGATCTCGCCGATGTAGGAGCCGATTGCCAGACTGTCGTGATCGATAGATACTGTCAGGTCGTCTGGTGTTTGGCCTATGGCGTCGATGACCAACCAGTCCTCGCTGCTGCCGGCCGTGAAGTCGAGCTGTCCCCCCTGGATGTCGAACACAGAAAGAACGACCGGGTCGGGTGCCGCCCGGCCAGTCACGGCCTCGAAGGACAGCTGGCGCGGATCCGAGTATAGCCAGGGTCCCTCGGGGGTCAGATCCACCCGGCCGAAGAAGAGTTGATCATCGAATTCCGGGACGACCGCCGGCCAACTGCCGGTCTCGGTGCCGGCTCCCAGTTGGACTGAGTTGGTGGTGGTCAACAGCATGCCGAAGGTGCCGGCCGGGCCGATATTGAGGTTGGAGCTTTCGAGATCCAGGGAGATCTCGTAGACCCGGTGGTTGTCGACCATGCTCAGGCTGCCGCTGAAGCCCGGCGGATCCATTTCCATGTTCTGCATATCCAAGACGTAGCCGTTACCCGGGTTGTAGATTGGCATGAACAGGGGCATGCCACCCATGTATCCGACCACGACATACTGGCCCTCGTCTGATGATTCGGTCGGCCAGACGCCGTCCAGCTCACGATCGAACATTAACGCCAGGCGATCGAAGTCGTCCTCGACCCGGTCGAGGTTGTCGTCGACTGCCACATGCAGATGGTTGCCGGCCACGGCGATGTGAAGCGTGACCTGGCCGCCAACTTCGGGATCGATCGGCAGCGAAAGCGCCTGGTCGTACTCGCCGGCCGAGATGACTCCGTCGACAACGGGCACATTATCGATATGGGGCACCTGCATCTCGGATGTCTCGACCAGGACGAATCCGACAGGCAGAGTCACCGGCGAGTTGTCCGCCTCAGGGCTGCTGAAAGTGATCAGGGCCTGGTGGCTGCCGGGCTGCAGGCCGGTGGGGTCAATGGTCACCTCGATGTCCAGCGGCGCCGAGCCGGTGTCGGGTGCGATTGTCACCCAGGCCTGATCGGCCGCGGCGCTAAAGGTCAGCGTGTCCAGCCCGTCGTTACGTATGTGTAGCACGGCCGGCGCCGGCTGTGCGCCATCCATCAGGCCGACGAATTGCAGCGCGGGTGGATAGACGCCCAGCAATGGCGAATCTGTGTTCAGGCTCTTTTTGATGGTCACGGCCGGATCGCCCAGCAAGTTACTCTCGAAGCCGACCCAGCGGATGTAGTTGTCGGTGAAGGCCGAGGCGTTGTCCTCC
>JAFDKH010000312.1 GCA_019307065.1 Deltaproteobacteria bacterium | reverse complement strand
CCGTATAGTTTCATCTCTGGTTCCTCCTTGGGTTGTTGGTTGCTCTTACAACTTCAACCGTACAACCCGAGTGAGGAGCCTTCTAGATGATTATCAGGTAATACCACTTGACACTTAGCTTTTTACAAGGCTCATCAATGTAACACTGCGAAAAAAAACCAGAATTAAGTGTCAAGTGGTATTACCTGACCCCCTCTCTCCCCTGCAGAAAAAAAGGTATGCAAGGCTCGCATATCGATTTTTTGATATGTGCGGTAGCGATACGGAATTCAGCTGCAGTGTTTACCACGGACAAGGACTTTACCAACTACGCCAAGCACCTTGACTTGGATTTGCATAGACCGCGGAAGGGCTAAAATCAATCTTGAGGAGTGCTGCCCCAGTTCTTTTTGCTGGTGGCCAGTTCTTCGAGGGCCTTGGCCGATTCTGAGTCTGAGGCCTTGATTGTTTCAGCCACCTTGTTGAGTAATTCGGCTTCTTCGGCGTTCCTTTGCTTGAGTGAATCAAGCATGCCCGAAAAAACATCGAAGAAAGCTTTGAGCTCGTCGCCTTTTCGCAGCGGGCGGGTCTGAGGTGCCTTACCGTCTCTGATTTCGCCCAAATAACGGGAGATGATGAAGATTGGGCCGGCTACCCGGTGGGTGATGAATATGCCCCAAATGAACAAGGCCAGAGCCATGACTACCACAAACCCAATCAAATAATACATTGCGTACGAATCGATTTTCTCGACATGCGCCATGAATTCCGCATCGATTCCAATTAGTTCTCTGTTTTCCTGGCTAAGCTTGTAGATAAAATAGCCGAGTAATCCGGACACCAATACACCGACAAGTACGATAATGGTCGTGTATTTCAGCTGAAACTTACGATCAATCAAGAAAGTGCGTCTACGCACTCGCTTGTCTGCATCCTGGTTTGAGGTGGCAACCATATTTCACCCCTCGGGTAAGCGTGGTAGTATAATGCGACATGGCGGATTGTATGCTGCGGGTTCATGCAAAATCAAGAAATTTGTCTTTAATCGCCGGCTTGCTGGCGTTTATTGGTATGCCGGCTTGTGGCCAGCCGGAGTGCAGAGATAGCGACGGATTGGTGGGCTCTTGTTGTAGCGATGAAATTCAGTGCGGCTCAGAGCTGGTTTGCTTTCTCGAGTTCCCGGCCGGGATTTGCAGTAGAGATTGCGAGGCTGATCGCATTTGCCCAAGTGGCTCGAGTTGCGTATTGATTCAATCGAAATCCAAGGGAATCCTGGGAAGATTTTGCCTCAAGGACTGTGGTGAAGATGTCTCGAGTTGTCGCGACGGTTATGGTTGCTTACAAACCAGCGTTCCGTATATTCAAGTATGTTTTCCGAATTGAACTACCTCAATACAAGGAGTAGCCAATGAGAAGGACTGCTCAGCTGATCGTAATCATCGGTCTTGGTTGTGCCGTGGGTTTGTTATTTGCCGGGTGTTCGGGCAGCAAAGAGGCTCCGGCTCCCAAAGTGAAAAAGGCCAGGCCGAAACCGCCGCCTAGCGGCCCGGCCCGGATTGTTCTTGTGGATAAGCCGGTCCAGCTGCAGGACGAGCAAGAGCCATTCAAAACTTCGGTCACTTTCGAATTTGAGCTGCCGCGGCCGCCGCGCCGCGCGCGGTTATTGATGCGCTATTCTTCAGTGCCGGGTGCCCTGAGCGAAGACTACAAAATGGGTCGCTATCGGCACAAGGTCGAATTGAATAAACGCTATCTAATGGACTTGAATACCCATAGCGAAGGCGAGGATCAAGTCGTCGAGTACACCAAATGGATTTCGGTCGGCATGTTCAAGCGCCACAATACTCTGACTTTTCTGGCCGGAGACGACGGTAATCGCGAAAAAAGGCCGAACCATGATGAGTTCGACCTTCGTTCGGTTGTAATAGAATTCGACTGGTAGGGCTCAGATATCAGGGGGCGCGAAAGGAACCGCGTCCGGGCCGGGCCCATGCGGAGGCCCGGGTGCGTCGGGCGGCGGCCCTGAACCGGGCCCGCTTTTGAAGCGCCGCCGCATTCTTCTCTCACGGCGCTTGGCCTTGCGATGTTCCTGGAAGAGTTCGAGCTTTTCCCATTGTTCGGCAGTCATCAATTCTCGAATCTTCAGCATCAAGCCAACCCGGTTTTTCTTGAGCTTGAGTTCCAGGGCAGAGATCTTTTCCAGTTGAGCGAAGACTGCCGCTTCGTTGGGTTTATCGGCCGACATTAGTTGCTGCAAATCCAGGTGGGCCTTCTGCATTTCATGGTGGAAGTCGATTTTTTTGCGATCTGCCTTGTAGGTCAGACCTTCGATCTTTTTAATTTGAGTGTTATTCAGACCGAGTTCCTTCATGATTTTTCTTTTCATTGCCGGAGCGCCCTTGCCGGCCTGGGCCAGCCCGGCCGCGAGACTCAAGGCCATGGCAAAGATAATTACAACTAACTTTTTCATGATTATACCTCCTTAAATTATTCTCTCCTAAAGCCAGGAATTCTCCAGGGCTTCTTCGAGTACTTGATATGAACCGGGCAGTCTAAGCTCAAATTCATCGCCGTTATCGTCATCTTCCATAAGGCCCATTGCAAACAAGGGCAGATCGCCGTCGCTCAAGCTCTCGACCTCAGAGCTTGGGTTGGCGATGTCGCTTACTTCGTCGAGCAAGGCCAACAATTTCTCGCCCGATTCGTCATGATCGCGGGGCTCGAAGTTGCCCGCCAGGAATGCCACGGTTGCCAGGATGCCCAAAATCAGTGCCATTGATGTCAAGGCCACTCGTCTGAAAGTGCGCCGCGACTGTTTCGGCCGGTTGAGCAGGGCGGTGACTTTGGCTGTCTCGGCCGGGCCAACTTCGTCCAGTTGCCGGTAGGCGGCCGCTGCTTCCACAACCGCTGTTTGTGTGGCCAGTATGGACTGACAGTCCGGGCACTTGTCCAGATGTGACTGTTGCTCAGGGCTGAGAGTTTGGCCGGCAACAAGCTTTTCAATTATGGTTTCACAAAGATTCATCACTCACCTCCGACGAAAAATTCGCCTCACTCGCACGAATCTGGCGTAAAGCCCGCACCAGATGAGTCTTGACCGTGCCCGAGCCGATTCCGGTCACTTCAGAGATTTCGGCGATAGACATCTGTTCGAGATAGCGCAGCACGATTACCGTACGCTGACGAGCTGATAGTTTCTCCAGTGCCAGATAAAGCGCCTGAGCTTGTTCTTTCAGGGCAGCAGCTTTTTCGGGGTTGACTGCCAAATTGGCGCCCCAGGCAGCCGGGCCGGCAGGAGCTGATTCCTTATCGAGTTGAAACCAGCCGGCAACTTTTTTCTTTAGTTTTCTGCGCCGCAATTTCTTCAAGCCCTGATTGACAATGATCTTGATCACCCAATTCTTCAGGCTGCATTCCCATCTGAAGCTGTTCAGCGAAAGATGCGCCCTGAGCAATCCATCCTGAACCAGATCCCGGGCGGCCTCGTCATCACCAACCAGCCTTCTGGCCAGCCTGAAGAATGTGCCGGCATCAGATGCCAACAAACTGTTGAAAGCTGCCTGAGAATCGTTTTTTACGATGACTGGTTCGATAATGGCGGCTTGGGAACTCACATTTTCCTCCCGGTTATCAGTCATACAGACCCCCGAGCGACACAGTCGGTATACACGCCGAGCTGTAAATTCCCAATAATACAGGCATAGCCGTAGATCCTCACATGTGCAACTCGATCACGTCGCCGTCTGTAAGCTCCTGATCTCGCTGTATTCTTTGTCCGTCGAATTTGTCACTCCCCCAAACCTTGGCATAGCGCAGGTTTTTTATAAAATCCTTGTGGATAACTCGGGCAAAGTCGAGCAAGCAATCACCTTGATGTAGTGTATAAGGTTTTGACATATCGGTCTTTTTTCCGGGGGTCTTGGCGAACACTCTGATAATTCGATTCAACTCGAATATGGCTTGTCCCAGACCGGACAAGTCATCATCGGCCAGGGCGGAGACCGGCAGCACCTGAATATCAGGCTCGAAGCACTCTTGCAGATATTGAAGGCCGCTTTTGGCCGCAGGATTGTCCATCTTGGTGCCGAGCACCAGGCTGCGAATTCGACGGACCGAATCATGGCCTTTGCTGACAAGTGCAGCCTGGCCGACAAGCTCAATCTTTTTTTGCAGCAACAGATTGCGAACTTCTTCAACTTGATCGGCGATATTCTGACTGCTGGCATCAATCAGCCAGAAGGCGCAGTCAACATTGCGAATAATGTCGCTGACCCAAGGTTCCATGTATTCACTGCTGACCGGTGGGAGATCGAGAAGTTGAAATTGAAGGTTTTCGAACAAAAGCATGCCCGGCACAACGGTTCGGGTGCTGAAGGGGTAATCGGCTACTTCGGTTTTTGCGTTGGTGGTCATTTCGACCAAGGTGCTTTTGCCTGAGTTTGTGGCTCCGATCAGGGCGACCTGGGCTGCGCCCGAACGGTCAACCGAAACCGAAAAGCCCTTAGCGCCGGACTTTTTCTCGAGACCTTCTTTCAATCTCGCAATCTTGCGTTTTAAGTCGGCCTGCATCTTCTCGGTCCCCTTGTGTTTGGGGATCGTCGAGAGCATCTTTTCCAGGCCGGCGAGTTTCGCTTGG
>JAFDKH010000311.1 GCA_019307065.1 Deltaproteobacteria bacterium | reverse complement strand
GCATTACGGTCAACCTGGCGCCGGCAGATGTCCGTAAGGCTGGCAGTGCTTTCGATTTACCGATTGCGCTCGGGCTGGTTTCTTCTTCCGAGCCACTCGACCGGCAAAAACTTTTATCGACTCTGGTAGTCGGAGAACTCGGCCTGGATGGCGAAGTGCGCAAGATCCCCGGGGCAATGTCGATGGCCGTTATGGCACAGGAAATCGGATTGACGGATATGATTTGTCCGACTGATTGTGCGCCCGAGGCAAGCGTAGTCGGGGACCTCAGGGTCTTACCGGCGCGTAATTTTCTCGAGGTAGTCGGCTATTTCACCGGCCAGGCGGATATCAAACCGGTCAAACTTGAAATGAGTAAAATTCTTGAAAAAACTACTAGTTACCCAGTGGATTTCGCCGATGTAAAAGGGCAGGCACATGTAAAACGTGCTTTGGAGGTAGCCGCGGCCGGAGGACACAACCTGTTGATGATCGGGCCGCCCGGTTCGGGTAAGACCATGTTGGCTCGGCGTCTGGCTACAATTTTACCACCGCTGAGTTTTGAAGAAGCCGTCGAGACAACCAAGATCTATTCAATCATGGGATTGACCCGCCCCGGTTTGGCGCTGATTGGAACTCGTCCGTTCAGGGCGCCGCATCATACGGTTTCGGATGCCGGCCTGATCGGCGGCGGATCGATTCCGCATCCCGGAGAAGTATCCCTGGCCCATAACGGCGTACTCTTTCTGGATGAGTTGCCGGAATTTCGCCGGCACGTCCTGGAGGTCTTGCGCCAGCCCCTGGAAGACTCACAGGTGACAATTTCGAGAGCCCAAATGGCGGTGACTTTTCCGGCCCGGCTCATGCTGGTGGCGGCGATGAATCCTTGTCCTTGCGGCTATCTGTCAGATCCGGCCCATGTTTGCCTGTGTACGTCATATGGTATTCAGCGCTATCGCTCGCGGGTTTCGGGACCACTCCTCGATCGGATCGATATTCAAGTTGAAGTGCCGGCAGTCCCTTACAAAGATCTGATGCAATCTAATACCAGTGAATCTTCGGCTGTAATTCGTGGTCGGGTTGTCAGGGCACGCAATGTACAGAAAAAGCGTTTTAGCAAGATCGATTGGGTACGCTGTAACTCGCAGATGCCGTCGCCGATTGTTCACCGTTTCTGCAGACTGGGTCAGGAGAACCAGGTTCTGTTGCAAACTGCTGTCGAGCGTCTCGGTTTCTCGGCCCGGGCGATTGAGCGAATCATAAAGGTTTCAAGAACCATTGCCGACTTAGAAGGTGAAAAGGAAATCGCCCCCCAGCATTTAGGTGAGGCGATTCAATATCGATCATTTGACAGGAAAGTGAGTTGAGAATTTGCAATCGAGCCCGGACACGAGCGCGGGGTACATAACGAAAGGATAAAACAATGACAAGCATAAAAGACAAGTTAAAAACAATAGCCGCAGCTTTAGCCACTATCGAAAAACAATTCGGCAAAGGTGCCATCATGCGCCTGGGAGATCAGGACCCTGTCGGAAACCACCCGGTAGTACCTACCGGTTCGCTGGGGCTCGACAAAGCCCTGGGAATCGGGGGTTACCCAAAGGGTAGAGTGGTTGAAATCTACGGTCCCGAGGCGTCGGGCAAGACGACTCTGGCACTGCACGCCATTGCCGAAGCGCAGAAGGCCGGCGGGCTGGCTGCATTCATCGACGCCGAGCACGCCCTGGATACCTCCTACGCAGCCAGGCTGGGCGTGCAGACCGATGACTTGCTCGTCAGCCAGCCGGACACCGGCGAACAAGCCCTGGAGATTCTCGATTTACTGGTCAGAAGCGGCGGGGTCGACTTGCTGGTGGTTGACTCGGTAGCTGCGCTTGTGCCGCGGGCCGAGATTGAGGGCGACATGGGGGATAGTCACATGGGGCTGCAAGCTCGCTTGATGTCGCAAGCAATGCGTAAGCTGACCGGCCAGGTTAGCCGCCAGATGGCTACTGTTGTTTTTATCAACCAGATTCGTCACAAGATCGGCGTCATGTTCGGCAGCCCCGAAACTACTACCGGCGGCAACGCTTTGAAGTTCTACGCTTCGGTTCGCCTGGACATTCGCCGGATCGGGGCGATCAAGCGCGGCGACGAGATACTTGGCAATCGAACTCGGGTGAAAGTAGCCAAGAACAAGATGGCTCCGCCATTTCGCTTGGTCGAGTTCGACATCATGTTTGGAACAGGTATCTGCCGGGCATCCGAAGTAATCGATCTCGGCCTCGAAACCGGGGTGCTGGAAAAGAGTGGCAGCTGGTTTTCGATGGGTGAAAAGAAACTCGGTCAGGGACGTGAAGGCATCCGCGAGTTGCTTTGCCAAGACCCCAAGCTGCTTACTCAAATTCAGACCGCTGCCGTCTCCGCCGCTATTTTACCAGCCGGAGATGCCTGATGGAGTTGACACTGCCGGTACGCCCCGATTCGGGAGCGCCCACACGACGTCTACCGTGTCTGGTGATTGTACGTGGTCAAGACGAAGGCCGGGTCCTCCCGATTCAGCGGGCCAGCCTGTTGCTGGGTCGCGATAAAAGAGCCGGCATTCGGCTGGAGGACAAGGGTATTTCGCGGAAACACGCCCGTTTCAAAATTGAGCAAGGCAGAGTCAGCCTCGAAGACCTGGGCTCGACAAACGGTAGTTGGCGCAACGGAAAGAGAATTAAATGTGCCAAGTTGAACGACGGAGACAGGTTACAGTTTGGGGCCTGTTCTCTGACGTTCAGGATGAACCATCCCGAGGAAGGCCGCCTGTTGAGAATTCTGTATCATCGAGCCACCCGTGATCCTCTTACCGCGCTCTTCAATCGCACCAGCTTAGAAGACAGACTCGACCGCGAAGTCGAACGCCAGAGACGTTACCGGCACGGTCTGGGCGTTGTGCAATTGGACCTCGACCATTTCAAACGAATCAACGATAGCTATAGTCACGCGGTCGGCGACCTGGTTCTGAAAGCCGTTGGCCGCGCGATGCGGTCTTGTTTGCGGTCTTGTGATCTGGCTGCTCGAGTCGGCGGCGAAGAGTTTGTCCTGGTTATACCGGAATGCAACCAGACTCAGGTCAGGGCGATTGCCGAAAAAGTTCGCGCTCGGGTTGCCAAGCTCAAACTGACGTACAAGGGCAAGACAATTCCTGTGACTGCTTCACTGGGAGTAGCAGTCGCTGATGATGAGAAAGTAATAGCCGTTGAGCTCCTGGCTGAGGCCGATAGCGCTTGCTACCGGGCCAAACGCGCCGGTAGAAACCGGGTGTGTTAGTGACATACACGATCTGTATTACTCGATCGTCAAGTCTCCCAGATTGGCCGATGAAAATCCGTCGGCTGTTCCCGGAGAGAGGTCGCAAAAGACGAAGTAGTAACCACCGTCCTCCGAGAAACGGAAAGCGTAGCTGTAGCTGCCGGTCGTGGAGACTGTCAGCGTTTCCATGAATTCGTCGTCGTTGCCGCAATCCGGGCAAGATGGGTTCCAGGTTCCGTTGAACCACAGCCAGCCCGGCACCGTCCGCGGATCGCTGCCGGACATTCCGTAGCCGACCTGCCCGATTATACCGACCGGGGGTCCGGCGGGTTCGGTCACGCCGGCTGAGTAAACCCGGCCGAAGATCAATGGAGTTGGTACATCCGGCGGAGTAGTGGCTGTTGGAGGGTGCTGCAGGATACACCAGCCGATAGCCGGGCTGCCGGCTTCGCCGGTGTAACGGTAGCCTGAAACCAGAGTTTCACTGACGACACCTTTGGTGACGCTGACATCATAATTGCCGGGCGCCTGGGCCGGGGTCGTGCATGAAATGCGCGAATCGGTGAGCACGCTGAAGGCCTGGCAGTCGAGGCCGCCGATTTGAACCGCGGTTGTCCCGGTGAAACCAGCCCCGATTATAGTAATGGTCTCGCCGCCACTTTCGATTCCGTTATCGGGCACGACATCGACAACCGCCAGGTTTCCTGAGCAAGTCGGGTTGAACTCTCCCGGAGTGCCATAGTCTCCGTCGGGCAACTGGTAGGCCGCATTGTGCGGGGTCGCGCACCAGTTGCCGCCGACATCGTTGTCTGTGGCGTTGTAGGCATTGAGATCGACGATCATCGATTCACCAACCGGGTCGGGAAAAGTAGCCCCGCCGTCGTATGCCACCCGGTCAATTTCGAAAGAGTCCAACGACAGGATGATTTCATCGTCGGCGTTGCCAAGCTGGAAATTGTCGAAGTCGTAATCGCATTCAACTCCGCCATTGTCGCCAAAAACGCCATTTATGCAGAACACGGCTGATTCGCCCGGGGCGATGACTATCCCGCCGGGTTGATTGACACCAAAGCTGTTTGAGCCGAGGTCGTCGACATCGAAAGAATGCAGGTTGACCGGGTTTACCCAGACGTTGGTTATCTCGAACCACTCACCATCCGCGTCGACTACCGCCAGCGGGTCTTTCATAATCTCGGTCACGATTACCGCTCCGGCGGGAATCAGGCCTTCA
Source organism: Deltaproteobacteria bacterium (assembly GCA_019307065.1). GTDB lineage: Bacteria > Myxococcota > B64-G9 > B64-G9 > B64-G9 > JAFDKH01. The sequence goes on along the minus strand of JAFDKH010000311.1, from coordinate 157 downwards.
TCGACTAAGCCGTTGCAGTCGTTGTCCTTGGTGTCTTGAATTTCGTCGGCGCCGGGATTGACCAGGGGGTCGAGGTCATCGCAATCATCGCCGCCGCAAGCCGGGTCGAGGTAGGTGTCTCCATCGACATCTTTGTCGTTGGCCTGACCAGAGCAAT
>JAFDKH010000310.1 GCA_019307065.1 Deltaproteobacteria bacterium | reverse complement strand
TACTTTCATATTCGAAGCAGACTTCGTTTTCTGTGCAGTGCCAAGCTTTTTTCTCGGCTACCAGGAAAGCACAGCGATGCAGAAAAGATTTTACGTCTACATCCTGGCGAGCAAGCGCAACGGCACCCTATATATCGGTGTGACCTCCGAACTCCTCAAACGTGTGTGGGAGCACAAAAATCACTTCGTCGAAGGGTTCACCAAAAAATATGGGGTTGAAAATCTTGTGTACTACGAGACCCATCAGACCGCAGACAGCGCGATTAGCCGGGAGAAAAAACTGAAAAAGTGGAACCGAGCTTGGAAAATTCGCCTAATTGAAAAGCACAACCCAGATTGGCACGACTTGTATGAAAAGCTACAAAAATAAAGTCAAATGCTGGGTCCCCGACAGAAGCTTTCGGGGATGACGATTTTGTTATTTTCTTCATGCTATTCGAAAAATTTGGGCATTTTCGAATTTATGCATTTCTCTAACCAAGTTCTACAAATCAATCCATTCTAAGCTCAGTCTTCATCGTCGACCAGGTTCAAGTGAGCTAAGTCTGCAACTTTGGATTAAGTCTGTATTGTGAGTAGCGGTTTTTGCAGGGATTTCCCCGATACAGTCGCAAGGATCCAGCAAGTACATCGAAAACAGTCGATGCCAGTGTTGTACCGGCTACCTCGGCAGTTGGATGGCGGCAGGGTGAATATGGGCTGTTTTCGTGGGCTGTCAGCATTTTGGTAAGATCCTCGCCGGTCGTGTTCTTTAGCTGGTTGTTTTGTTCATCAACCAGTTTTGTCAGGACCCGGTAGCGCGACATCGAAGAGGTTTCGACATAGGCTTTGTCCTGCGGTGTCGCCTGCATACTTTCCAAAAGCAGGTGGTTTGTGTGCAAGTAAAGGCCTCGCACCTCGTATGTTTCTGATTTTTCCACCGAAGTCTCAACCGACAAGATTTTCTGTTCGCTCTTGGAACCAATATTGAAGTGAAATGAAAATGCTCTTTCGGGATGAGTGACAATTTCAACGGCTTGCTTCAAGTTGCCGGCGTCCAGAACTGCTCGTGAAACGAAATAGCGAGGAACACCGGGCCGTACCGATAATCCACTAATATAGTTAGTTGTTACTATCAGGCCTGCAGAATTCATTGCCGGGCCGTTACCGCACAAGATTCCCGGGTATGTCAGACACAAGAAGGTCGGTTTCCCCGGTTGCGAGACTCTGACCAGGAACATTAAATCCGAGTATGCCCGATGGCCGTCTTCATTGTGCGCAATCAAGAGCCGCTTGCCGTCCGCCAGGCTCAATGTGGAACAGCCGGGAGTCTCTTCTTTTTTCGCTGCCATCATGGCGCTCAATTCGGCCTTCAGATTGAGGGCCATCAGGTCTTTGAAGTCTACTTTGGAGCCATCGGCCAGGCCGCGTAGCTCCTCGACGATTTCAGGAAAATATCGCCGACCGGCAGCCAAGAATGGCTCGAATCGATTGGCCAGATCCTGCTGCATAAAACTACGAATCTCAAAGTACCAGTCTTTGCGGCGTTCGAGGCCTTGTAAGATATTCAGGCCGAAACGTTTGCCGATTGCCTTGCCTATCTCGTAGGGCGTGCCGGCCACATCGAGATATGGAAAGCCATGTTCAAACTCCGGCTGAACAGCCATGCCCGGTTCCCGGCGCAGCCCGCAACCGAAGGTCGGCAATAGAGTCGCGGCCAGGCCGGCACCGGCTGTGCCCAAAAACGTGCGTCTGCTGATGGTGGTGGTCATGACTAGTTGCTCCTGGCTTGAACTCTGGCCAGGGCCAACGTTCTAAGGCTTTGCTTGAGTTTATGTGTCAACGGCCCCGGGCTGCCATCCCCGATTGTTTGCTGGCCCACTTGTACGACCGGCATGACTTCTTTTAGTGTTCCAGTCAACATGACTTCATCGGTTTTTTCCAGGTCCTCGAGATATAGATCGCATTCTTTACATTCGATTCCGAGTTGCTTGGCAATCTGGATTATCAGCCCGCGAGTCACGCCCTGGAGAATACCGGTTTGCAGGGTCGGAGTGTATAGCGTGCCTTGACGACATAAAAATACATTTGCCGAAGTGGCTTCGGTTATTCTGCCTTGGGTACCCAACAACAGAGCATCATCGAAGCCGGCCCGCTTGGCTTCACCCAGGGCCAGAACTGAGTTCAGATAGTTGCCGCTCTTAATTGCCGGATCAAGGGCAGCCGGATGGTTTCGTCGAATCGTGGGAATGGCTACCTTGATACCCTGAGTATACATCCAGTCGGCAAAAGGTTCGAGTTCTTTGACTATAAGAACCGTCATCGGGTTTCTAGCCACGGTCGGATCGAGTGTTATTGGTCCGCTGCCCCGGGTGACAATGATCCGGCAATATGATTCCGGGTTACCGGCGGCCTTGATGGTCTCGTCGATTTGTTCTTCGAGCCAGCTTCGTTCGGGCAATTGTATTTCCAAACGGGCGGCCGAACGTACAAAACGATCGAGATGCTCACTCACAGCGAAAGGGATGCCGCCGTAAGTTCGCACAACCTCGTAAACCGAGTCTCCGTAAAGGAACCCGCGATCAAATACAGAGACGCGAGCTTGATCACCCTTACAGTATTTTCCGTTGATGTTGACCAGCAAACTCATGTCTGAGGATATGGGTCTTCTTGCCCGTTGTTGCTACATCCGTCTGACAGCAAGATCATAAAAACCGCGCAACGCCTAAATAATCTCAAGATTTAGAAACGCCAGGTCAGTGCGAAGTGGCCGCCGCCGGGAGCCAGGGCCAGTGTGGGAGTGGGCATCCCATTTAGTTTCAGCGAGGGTCCTTCGTCGATCAGTTCCTTGTTGTAGGTTTCTGCGGCGCCGGTGATGCTTCCCCAGGCGATGAACTCGAAAACCATGCCCAGGACTAGAAGCCCGCCACCGCTTGCGAATCCGATAATGCCGGCTGGCGGCTCGAGATGTTTGTCGACCCCGGGCATATAGCAGACAGCTCCAAATACGATGGCAGCAAATGAAAAGCTGGTGAAAACATTGGCGGTAATGTGCCAGGCTCGGTAACTCTTGAACTGATCCAGGGCGGCCGCGTTTTCCTTGATTAGGTCTTCAAACAAGTTGCCGTCGTCATAGATGCCATAGATTTCCTCGTCGACGGCGTATTTTTCGCCGGCGAAAAACAAAAATCCATGATGAATAGTGGCTTCCTGGGCATGAACGGTTGCCGTTCCGACGAATAGCGCGATTGACAGAGCCAGGGTCACAAACTGTTTGGTCATAATATACCCTCCCAAGGGTTCAGCCAGTCAGTCAGCGCCGCCGTTTTGCGCACTGATTGCCGACAACTGGGACAAAAGTAGTGGACTAAGGTAGTCCCGGCAGGCGGCTACCTTCTTCCCGAACTGGTTGACAATATTGATCATCAGCTTCAGACATGCCTGGGGTTTTTGCTTTTGTAGTCTGGCAAAATCCCGACGAGGTATTTCTAGTATCTCGCAGTCGGTTGAAGCAGTCGCCGTAACCATTCGGTGGCCGCCGATTAGTAAACTGAGTTCACCAAAAGCATCTCCGGGAGCCAGTTTTTCGAGGGCATGCTCTTTTCCGCTTTCATCCCTGATACTCAGGCTTACAACACCGAGTTTCACAATAAACATGGATTCGGCGACCATGTTCTGAACAAAAATTGGAGTTGAGTTTGGAATGCTACGCAAACGGGTTATCTTGGCCATCATCAAGTAGCCTGAGTCAGAAAACCCCCTGAAAACAGGGCAAACTTTTAGAGTCGAAACGTTAGATACTGCGTCATTGGTCATTGACTAGCATGTATAACAAATCAGGCAACCCCGGAGCAAGCCAAAAACATAAATAATCCGTCGAAACCCATCTCGAATCTGGTTGGCATAAAACTGGCATAGATACCCGTTGACTCAGTAGTTACCCGGCCAACTACAGCGGATTCATGCCAGGCGGATGTGTCTGTGAAGGCTGTTTTATGAGAATATTGTGTACAAAATACGGGGTTGACAAGCTGTAAACATACAAGCATCATCCACGATTGCAAATGAAAGGAGTACAAACATGACAGATACCAAAAAGACGGAAATTAGCAGTTCATCAGGAAACCTAGGAATCCTGACCCCTGGGCTTGGAGCTGTAAGTACAACGTTTATAGCCGGCGTCGAAGCCATTCGCCGAGGTATCGCTAAACCGATCGGCTCGCTGACGCAGATGGGTACTATCAGGCTTGGAAAAAGAACCGACGATCGTGTTCCAAAGATCGCGGAATTCATAGATCTGCCTAAATTGGACGATCTGCGATTCGGCGGCTGGGATGTTTTTCATGACAATTGTTTTCAAGCTGCATTAAATTGTCAAGTTCTCAAAAGAGAGCAACTGAATGAAATTCAGCCATTTTTAGAGCGCATCAAGCCAATGTCAGCAGTTTTCAACCCCCGCTATGTCAAGAAGTTGCGGGGTGATATCAGTAACGTCAAGGACGGAAAAAACTTGATGGAGAAAGCTGAAGCACTGATGAAGGACATGGATCAATTCGCGGACCGTGAAAAAGTCGCCCGGCTAGTTGTCGTCTGGTGCGGCAGCACTGAGGCATATCTAGAGGAAAAACCGGTTCACAAGGATTTGGCTTCGTTCGAAAAAGGCCTA
>JAFDKH010000021.1 GCA_019307065.1 Deltaproteobacteria bacterium | reverse complement strand
ATAGAAGGTGAGCCGCGCGGAATCCCGCTGGTCGACGCTGCGCTTGGCGGCGCATTGCAAGCAAAAGATGTAAAAATCTCCCAGGATTATATCCTCGAGCCCGACTCGGACTATCTCCTGATAAGAACATCGCTGCGCTCAAACAGTGCTTCGAGCATTCATGTCCAAGTCGGAGATTTGATATTCAATGGCGACCAAACGACTGATTTCATCAAGGGCACCGGAATCTGTGACGAGTTTCCCGGCGGCCAATATGAATATTTCGCCGGTTTTAGTTCCCAACTATGCTATCTCTACACCGGGAATACCGGCGATATCCGGGCCTTGATTTCGATCGAGGGAATCACTCCCCTAGTCGCCGGTGAAGGTGAAGCACCCGGTAAACGTGATGAGGGAGATCCGCTCGTGGTCGACAGAATTCTGATTGTCGGCAACGGCGGCATGGACAATTGCCTGCGAATTTTGAATGAACTTCGCCAAGAGACCGGACTTGGTTTTTTAGGCGGCACTGTCGAAGACACCGCAGCTAACCCTGAAGCCGGTGCCATGGTTCTGGCCAGAGACCTATCCATGCCCGAGGATTATGGCATCGTTAATCAGATCTATACCGATGAATCCGGCACATTCGAAATGCAACTTCCCGCCGGCGAATATCAAGGTCGCGATGAATACACCTCTGAGACAAAAACAGTCTCTGCCGATCAAACCAATCTGCTGGCTCTGATCCTGCCCGAACCCGCCCGCCTGGCCTATCAGTGTACCGGCCAGGATCGCGAAGGCGGCCAGATTGGGGCCCTGCCCTGTAAGATCTCGCTGCAAGCCGGAAACGATGCCGACATGCATGCTTCGGTCAACAAGGATTTTCTGACCTTTGGCGCCAGCGGACAAGGTGAATTCATCCTGTCACCCGGGGATTGGACTGTCACTCTTTCCCACGGCTGGGAGTATTCCATTCATCGTCAAAACATTTCCGTGTTAGCAGGTGAAACCGTCCAGGTGTCCGGCATGCTGCAGCACCAGGTGGATACTAGCGGGTTCATTGCCGCCGACTTGCACACTCACTGCACTCGTTCGGTCGACTCAACCTTTGATGTCAAGGACAAAATCGCTTCCAATATTTGTGAGGGGCTGGACGTAGTCATCCTGACCGATCATGACTGCCAGACCGACTTCACTCCGTATATCCAGCAGTTGAAACAAGAACTCTCCTTCGACTTGGATGAATGGATCCGAATCGTAACCGGCAACGAAGTTTCGCCAATGTTCGCCCACAGTACGATTTTTCCCTTGCCGACTCACCCGACCGGATGGATTTTCTGGCAGATACCCTGGACCTTATACGAAGATGGTGTTTTTGTCAGAACGCTCGAATACCCCGAGATATGGCCGCGGGCGCGCGAACTGGGTGCCGCGGTGATCAATGTCGCTCATCCGCTCGAAAGTTCAGGTTATTTCGCCTATCTAGGCTTCGACCCTCCCGAAACAATCCCTCGAATGGACAGCCTGGATCCCGAGAAATTCAGTTCCGATTTCGACACCATCGAACTTCTCAACAGTGATGCGGTCGATGATATGCTTTATCAAATTCTGCCGATGTGGAACGCCATGAACAACCAGGGTTTCTTTCGGACGGCTGTGGGAGTGTCCGATGCACACCAGCGTGATGCCGAAGCCGGTTTCGGCCGCACCATGGTGGCCTCATCCGCCGATGATCCGATCAATATCAACCTGAGCGAAATCTGGACCAATCTCAAGCAAAGACGCGCCATGGTGGCCGGCGGCATCTTTGTGCGCATATCGATCGGCCAAGGGACCGTCGGCGACCTGGTATCCGCTTCGGGCACTTTCGATGTACACATAACGGTCGAGGCAGCTGACTGGGTCCCGATCGAGGAGGCTATCCTGATCGCCAACGGAGAAACCATCCAGACGATTACTCTCGAGCAACCGGGTGTAGTCGACGCCCAACACCCGGCCGTGCGCTTCGACGGTCAATTATCAGTAAGCCCGCAAAGCGACACTTGGTATGCAGTCGCAACCTACGGACCTGCAGCTGACAAGATGGACCCGGTCTTCAGGGGCTGTCGCGCAGTCGGTTTGACCAACGCTGTTCAGGTGGATGTCGACGGTAACGGTCAATTTGATCCAATCGACAAGTAAATGGTAGCATCCGGCCAATGCGACATATAACTATTATGTCAGTTTCTTTTGCTATGTTGTTGTTCGCAGTCCGGCCCTGCCGGGCAGCCGAAGAGGCCGACAAACCGGCGCCCAAAGTAGCCGTCCTCGACCTGCAAGGTCACGGAGTCCCCGCAGAAACCGCTTCAGTTCTGTCCGGAATCTTGCTGTCCGGGCTGTCCGAAGGCGGCGGGATCGATATGCTCGGCAAGGCCGACCTGGGCAAGATGCTCAGCCTCGAAGAAGCCAAGCAGTTGGTCGGCTGTCCTCCCGAAGATCCGCGTTGCGTGACGGAACACGGGCATGCCCTGGGGAATGCCATCCTGATCTGGGGTTCGGTCGGCAAAGTCGGCGATCGGGTTGTAATCAGTGCAGCCGCAGTCGATATCCAGGCCGGGACTACTCTGGGCCGCGGCAGTATCAGCGTCGACGCCAACGACGGCGAGGAAATGATCGAGGCCACCCGAGAGCTGGCCGCCCGTCTCAGGGCCATGCTGGGTCTCGAGTCCAAGGCAACCTGGCAGCCAATCATGGCGGCCAGTGTCAGGACCGGCGGCAACTTCGCGGGCTATGTCGGCGGAGACGGCAGTCTGGATATCTGGAATACTTCGATCGAAGTCGAGGCGGGGTTTTTCATCTATCAGTGGCTTTTGCTCTATTTGCAAATCGGCATGACCATCGGCAGCGGTACGGATATAAACGACAAAAATTACAACGCCTACTTCGTCCCGGCGGTTGTCGGCGTCAAGTTTCGCTTCGTACGCGAGTGGCTGACGCCCTATTGCGGAATCGGGTTCGGGTTTGGTTTTTTGGATCTCGACAATCAGGGCGGGGTCTTTACTCTGCAGTTAGTTGCCGGCATGGAAATCAGTCCCCCGGGTTGGCGCCGCTTCGGGTTTTTAGTCGAGGGGGGCTTCAATCTAAACGAGCCTTTCAAAAGCAAAGATCTGACCCAACTTGGCGGCCGGGCCCACATCGGAGTTATTTACCGTTTCTAAATCAACTGTCATGAGTGTCAAATCTACAACCTGGCAAAAGGAACTGGCCGCCAGCCTGGATGATCCTGCCCAACTGGATCTCAAAGCAGCCACGTTGCGCCGCATGCGTCGGGTGACTAAGATTTTCCCGCTTAGAATTTCGCCGCACGTCTTGAGCCTGATCGATCCGAAGAATACGCGTTGCCCGATTCGCCGCCAAGTGATTCCATCTATCCGCGAACTAGATCAGAACGGATCTCCCGATCCACTCGATGAAGAGCCTTGCCGGGTCGGCCCCGGTCTTGTGCAACGGTTCAATGATCGGTTGCTGGCGCTGGTTTCGGCCAACTGCCCGGTCAACTGCCGGCACTGCAACCGCAAGCGCAACTGGAGAAAGGCTGGCAACCTGGCCGGGCCCGAGGATATCGCTCGCTGGCTGTCCGGCCGCCGAAAAATTCGCGAGGTAATTCTGAGCGGCGGCGAACCCCTGCTGCTCTCCGATCGCCAACTGGACAAGCTCCTGGAAGCTGCCCGCTCGTCAAAACAGATAGAAATTGTACGCATTCACTCGAGAGCACCTTTTTCACTACCCTCCCGAATCACAAGCGATCTCTTGCGAGTTCTCAAACGACATCAACCGCTATGGATGATCACCCAGTTCAATCACGCCCGTGAGCTCTCTACCCAGGCCGACCAGGCCCTCAAGCGCTTGCGCGGGGCCGGTATTCCTGTCTTGAACCAGGCTGTTCTTTTGCGGGGAGTCAACGATTCAGTTAGCGCTCAGGTTCAGCTCGGTCGGGCGCTTGTCTCCAACGGAGTCAAACCTCACTATCTTTTCCAGCTTGATCGGGCCAGCGGCACCTTGCATTTTCAGGTGCCGGTCAAGCGTGCCATGCAATTGATCGGCAGGCTGCAAAGAAACTATTCCGGTTTGCTGGTCCCGCATCTGGTGATCGATTTGCCAGGGCGCGAAGGTAAAGTACCGATTAGCCCCAGCGCATTTGTGCGCTCGACCAAAACCGGCGTGCTGCTCAAGGGATCCGCCGGTCGAACAATTCACTACCAGGACACTCTCGAACAACCCCAAACTGACGATTCCCCTTGCTCGTATTTATCAAATGATGGATGATTCCAGCATGACTCTGGTGCATTTTCCTCCTGGAAAAAAAATTATTGCAGGTCGACCTTTTGACAAATCTCTTTTCGACGAAATAGATCGGCTGCTTTCACAAGGCCACTGTCCGGATGGCCGGCTCGAGTTGGAAACCAAAGAAACCCGACTGACTTGTCTTATTCATCAATCGACTACCTACCTGGCCGGCTTGCAGGAAAAAGACGTCTTTTCCTGGGTGCCCCTGAAAGACTTTCCGGTACGAGCCTTACAAATGGAAGATGCCGTCTGCAGTCTGATCCGCAGCGACCCGATTCGTGTTTTACTGGTTGCGGTCCACTTCAGGAACCGTCCCGAGTTACAGGCCTCGACCGAGCTGGTCGATCTTTCCCACGTTATCGACGTTCTGGCAAAAGAAGGCAAGGACGCCGCCCTGGTTCTCGAGCGGGACGGCTGCCGGACTTTTCTTTTTTTTCAAAAAGGTCTTCCGACTTGTCTGTATTTTGGAAACCCAGCCGACGATCCTCAAGAAGGCGATATTAAGGATCGTTTTCTGCTATTTGCCTTCAACCCCAAGGCCGGGCCGGGAAAAGTAGAAGCCTTCAAACACCTCAGTATCGACCCCGATGCTGACGCCGGCCAAAAACTCCAAACCCTGGCCGAGGCGGCTAAACCCCCTCCGGCAACAACCATCGTTGTTCGTCTCGGCGGACGAGTGATCTTGCAGCGCCCTTTTATGCCGCCATCCATAACTATCGGGCGCGACCCCTCTTGTGAACTCCTGCTGGACAACCTTTCGGTCAGCCGCCGGCATGCCAAACTCTCCTGGGATCGCGGACAGTTCATCATCGAAGACCTGGGCAGTGCCAACTGGACTGTGCTGGCCGGTAAACCAATCAAACGTTCGACACTATCGTTTACCGACCGGGTCAAGCTGGGGAAATTCGAACTGAACCTCAGCGAAGCTAAAGAACGCCTCGACCCCGAGTCAACGATTATCATGTCGGGAGACGACGACGTTAGCCTGGCTTACCTGGTGGGAGAAAACATCTCCATCCCGCTCAACCAGGAGATTACGATTGGTAAAGCCATCGGAGTTGATCTGCGCGCCGAAGGTTTTTGGGTTCGCCCGATTCACGCTAGGATCAAGCCTGAAGCTGAAGGAACCTTTCGGGTGGTATGTACCGGAAACCTCAAAATCATGGTAAACGGCAAGAAAGTCCAATCGAGTTACTTGCGCTACGGCGATCAGATAGTTCTGGGCCGTTCTCGCTTTAGACTGGTTCCAACCTTGAGCGGAGAACCGACCAGCGCATAATTTACCAGCGGTTGATTCGGCTTCTTCTTTTCTTCTTCTTCTTCTTTTTCTTCTTTTTCTTTTTAGCGGGTTTATCAATCGGCTGTTTTTTGATGGTTTCGGTTTTTGCCGCCTTTTTATCGGCCTTGACCTTGCCACCCAGCTTTTTCACCATGCGTTCGGTAATCCGCCGGTTGGCCTTGCAGTGAGATTTCAACCAGGAAACCGTTTTCTTGGCACCCCGCCACTTGAACTTGAACCTGGCCAGACCGGGTTCATCCTTGAGCGACTCGGCAACCATCTTCTCGCACTGCTTGTACTTCTTGGCAGCTTGTTTGACTTGCTTAAGTGCCTGGCCGCGATCCTTGGCCGTCACCGCCTGAAGGGCAACCCTGGAGGCCATCGGCAGTAGTTCCTTGACTGTCCAGACAACTTTTCCGCGCCTGACCAAAGCAGCTCTCTTTTTTGTGAGCTCGGCCAATTCGACGTTGATCTTAGCGGCAAAAGCACACCACTCGGGAACATCAACAAAATCTTTGTTCTTCTCGACACCTGAACGAATCGCACTGATTTGGTTGGCTGTCTGTTTTGCCAACTCCTTCTGGTTGGGATCTTTCTCGAGCTTGTCGAGCCCCGCCCGTATATTGGCAATTTTTGGCTCGAAGTCTTTCGATAGAAATTCAATCTCTTCGACTAGAACAGCCCTGGCTAATTCATGTTTAAGCTTGGTGAGAACTTCAGGGGCACTGTCCAGATTCATCTTCAGGGCTACATAATCATCGCGACTTTCTATTTTTGCCTGGCAACGGGTTAGCTCCTTTTGGGCGTTTTTCAGACGGTAGCCAGCCTGACTAACCTCCTTTTTACGAATAGCATCAAAGAACCCCTGCAGACTTATATTAACCGACTCGTAACACAGGTTACTACCGGCTTGATCCACTCTTTCTTTGAGCAAACCAATCTCGGGATAAGCCGCCAACTGGTTGGCTTCAGCCTCCATAACCTCGACTGCATCTTCGTATTGATCCCCGGCTTCGCCGAGATCCTTGGCTTTCAGAGCCAGGCGCATGCCTTTTAAGTGTTTCTCGATTTGATCAACCTGAGACTGGATCTCGTCAACATCGATTTCTGAACTGTCACGCTTGGGACAACCGTACAGGCAGAAAGATAGCAGACAGAAAATGAGAGTGAATCTGATCTTTTGCATATCAAACTTGATTATCGTCGGAAAGATACCTGATAGCAACATTGCTCATCATTAAAATGCCGGGCTCCAGGGCTGCCTGGCCAAAATCAAACTTGGCAGTATGAATCGGCGCATCGGTTTCGACCCCTAAACGGAACATGCAACCCGGGACTCCACCTTGTTCTTCAAGATATTGTGAAAAATCCTCGCCTCCCATTGTGGCCATTGAGGCCTCGAGAACATCTTCGGCCCCGAGGGTCTCGGCGCCGACCTGGCGAACCAGCTCCAGAAGTTTTTCGTCGTTGCGCAGACGTGGCGTGCCGGGTTCTATTTCGATTTCACATTCTGCTCCCATCGCCCGGGCAACTCCCGTAGCTGTCGATCTGACAGCCGCGACAACGGTTTTCTGGACAGCCGGTTGGCGGGTTCGAATAGTGCCTTTGAGGATCGCCTGATCGGGAATGATATTGCCCCGGCTGCCGGCCTGGAACGCCCCGACCGTTACGACTGCGGCTTCGTAGGGTGCTACTCTGCGACTGACTACCTGCTGTAGAGCACAGACAATTTGCGACCCGATTGCTATCGGGTCGCAGGCCTGGTGGGGATAGGCCGCATGAGTGCCTTGGCCCTTGATCCTGATTTGAAATGGATTTGTGGCCGCATTCGGAATAACATCAAGCTCGATCTGCCCGGCTTGAATCTGCGGACGGGCATGCAGGCCGAAGATTGCCTGGACGGCTTGCGAACAAGTCAGGACCCCGGCCTCAACCATTAGGCGAGCTCCCTCGCTTTTCTCTTCTCCCGGCTGGAAGATAAACTTTACCGAGCCGCAAAGCGAGTCGCGCATCCCGGCCAGAACTTTGGCAGCTCCGAGTAGAACAGCACAGTGTCCGTCATGGCCGCAGGCGTGCATAACGCCCGGGTTCTGCGATTGATAGGCCAACTGTGTTTCTTCCTCAACCGGCAAGGCATCCATGTCAGCCCGCAAAGCAACACACCGGCCTGGCCGGCTTGTGCGCAGTAAACCGACTACACCGGTAGTTGCCATACCTTCGGCGACGATCTCAATCGAGGCTTTAGTGAGCTGCTCGACCACGATAGCGGCAGTTCGTTTCTCTCTGAATGCCAGTTCAGGATGCTGATGAAGATCTTCGCGAATTTGTCTGATGCGATCCAAAATATCTGGATCGATACTCTTGATGATTTCAGCCACCTTGGCTCCCTTCAACGCTGCTAAGTCGTCAGCCTTCGGGTTCAATCGGGAATGACTATAGAAAACCGGGCACCGTCTCTGAGGCCGGGCGCCGGCGACTCCAGGTTGATTCTACCACCGTGAGTCTCAACCACCAACTTACAAAAAGCAAGACCAAGCCCAACACCGGAGGAAGCCGCAACCTGATTGTCTTTTACCTGAAAAAACTTATCGAAGACCGCAGCCTGAAACTTTTCGGGTATAACCGGCCCATTGTTGGCCACCGCTATACAAAGCCCGGCCTCGACTCCGTCCCCGCGATGATGACCGGCATAAATATTTACTTCACCTTTCTGAGGTGAAAACTTAATCGCATTGGTCAACAGATTCACCAGAACTCTAGTCATCAGAGAGCGGTCGATTTGTGATGAAACCCCCGCCCGGGCATCTACGGTCAGGGCCACCTGGCGTGATTTTGCCAGGACCTTGACTCGCTTAACACCTTCGCTGAGCATATCATTGATCGAGGTCGCCTGCCTCACGAGTGAAAGGTTACCCGATTCCAACCGGGTCGTGTCCAGCATGTTGACAATCAAGTCCTGCATTTCACACACCGTGTTTCTTATTATTTTCAGCGTGTTGTGTACATCGCCGGGCAGCCTTGAAACTTCTTCTAGATCAAGAAATTCCATGCCCAACATGATCGTCGAAAGAGGATTGCGCAAATCGTGGACTACCATCCGGGTCAGGGCTTCTTTGAGTTCATCCAGAGATTTGAGCTTCTCGTACTGCTCAACCAGGTTATCGTTAGCCTCGGCCAATTGGTTGGTCCGTTCAAATACTTTCTGTTCAAGGCTGACATTGAGATCTTTGATTGTCTTGAAAGCCCGGGCAGTCTCGAAGGCAACAGCAGTTTGATCGGACACCGCATTAACAAACCTGAAGTCTTCTTCATTGAAGGCCTGGCTCGAACGTTTCTGACCCAAAGCTATCAGACCGACCAGTCGCTGGTCTAGACGCAACGGGACCAACATTGCACAACCCTGCAGGTTTTCAAGCCCGGTGGGCGGTATAAACGCCCGCTCATTTTCCTCAAGGCCGAGGGCCTCCATCTGGTCTCCGTCTAAAACAATATCCCTGGGCTCGGCGGCCGGCTGGTCGGAATAGACTTTCTTAAGCGCCTGGCCGTCATCACCGGTCACAAATATTCGCAAACTGTCTGTCGGGATAGTTCTGGCCAGCAGCCGAGACAGGCGGTCGGACAGTTCGTCAATATCAATCGCGCGGGCCAGATCGTGGCTGTACTCCATCAGGGCAATACGTTGATCATACTGGCTGCGGAAAAAAATCCGATCAACCTGCGTTTGGGCAAAGTTACGCACCGGGGAAAAAAGGGCGGCTAATAACATAACAACTGTAATGCGAACCCAGGTCGTGCTTACCTTCAGCCATTCCGATATAATCCAGTCCCCAAACCCCACCAGCAACAGATATGCAAAAACGACGAACAGGGTTAGAAAAAAGTATACAAGTGATTTTCTAATAACAAAATCGACGTCCAGAACCCGGTAGCGAATTATGGCAATCGTAACTGAAGCGGATGCAAGCAACGCACCAAAATGTGTGACTTCTTCCGGCAAGATCGGACCAAAACCCAATCCCTTGGGCAGTTCATGAAACAGGATGTGCGGGGAAATACCCATGGTAAAACCCCAGAACAACCACTTGATCCGCTGACGAGAAGCAAATTTATCCGTCTTGATGTACTTCCAGGCCCACAGCATCGGGCTCATGATGAAATAGCAAGCCAGGTAGACGCGAAAGGCACTGAAAGCCATTTGATACTGTTCAAAATCTGCGTGGGACAATGAGTTACGCGCGTTGGCCAACCCCCAAATCAGCCAGCCGGCGATAATTGCAGTCGGAAAATAAATAATCGGCACCAATCTTTTGTGCCAGTCGGCAAGTTTCTCGGGAAAGACAATGGCAAAGTGCAACGTCAGCGCAACCGTAAAGGGATAAAAACCATTGGAAAAAAACCAGCTGAAACGGTCGCCACCAGAAAAACCCAGGGTGTTCTCCGGCCAGTATACGAACATTACCATTGAGAGGGTCATGGCCTGACCATAGAAAAGCAACACGTCGCGATTGAGGGACCCTTTGATGACAATCAGCATTCCAAACAACCAGACTCCAATCGTGACTATCAAGCTGATGACTAGCGTCTTAGTTGTCAGGAAAGGCACCAGAACCACTTCCGTTTTCACGGTTTTACCGGCTCGTATAACTTCAAGCTGAACGTGGTCGGCGACTCGCATGCCATCCAGAATGAAAGTCATGAAATCAGGGCTTTTAATCTTGATACCGTTGAGCGAGACAACCCGATCACCGACCTCGAGTAAATGCTCGTCAGAGGGAAAATCCTGGTTGGGCCCGGAAACCACGAGCCCGTCTTGTCCGCCAAGCGAAACCGGCAGACGTGGCTGCTGGTTGGGCAGGTCAACGCTAGCGAGAATTCCCACTCCAAAGAGCAGGATCCCCAATAAGATCAGAGCTTTTCTTGGCATCCTAACCTGTTCGCCATTTCAAACATATCGCATGTTTTATGTCAAAATTCTGTCAGGCTGATCACAATACCACATATTTGTTGAGAAAAATCTACAGGTCCGATAAACGATTGATGTGAGGTTCAAATGAAATCCGGTTCTAAAACCGTAGTTCTGGCGGCCCTGATCGGCAACGGCCTGATAGCCGTGATTAAGCTCGTAGTGGCCTTGATTTCCGGCAGTTCGGCCATGGCGGCTGAAGCGGTTCACTCATTTGCCGATACCGGTAATCAGTTCTTGCTGCTCCTGGGATTGAAGAGAAGCCGCAAACCAGCCGATGCCGAGCACCCTTTCGGCTACGGTCAGGAGCAGTATTTCTGGTCGTTCGTTGTGGCCAACATGCTGTTTTTCGTCGGGGCAGTCGTCTCTATCTATCATGGTATCGATAAAATTCACCACCCACATCCCATCGAACATCCTTACCTGATCTATGCAATCCTGGGCGCGGCTTTCTTGATCGAGGGCTACGCTCTGAGCGTCGCTTACAAAGAGTTAAATAAAACTCGTCAGCCCGGAATCGGGTTGATACAGGCCGTACATCGCACCAAAGACACCAACGTTGCCGTCGTTTTCTTCGAGGATTCGGCGGCCCTGACCGGTCTGCTAATCGCCTTTATCGGAGTCATGTTGGCCCAACTGACCGGCTTGATGATCTTCGACGCAATTGCCTCGATCACCATCGGGGCCTTGCTGGCTCTGGTGGCTTTTCTACTGGCCTATGAAACCAAAGAGTTGCTCATCGGTGAAGCGGCTAGCCCGAAAAACGTCGAATTGATTCGTCAAACCACGCTTGATCTCGAACAAGTCACGGCAGTCGGCATTATTCTGACTATGCATATGGGTCCGCGCAGCATCCTGATTACGATGGAGGTCGAATTCGACGACAAGCTGAATACAGACCAGATAGAAACGACGATCGATCAGATTGAGGCCAAAATCCGCAAAGTTGTTCCCGAGGCGGACAAGATCTTCATCGAGGCCGAGCAAGTCGCCGGGGGCGTAGCGAAGCGCCCCGACAGCAGCCGAACCTGAATCAAGCCATCAAAAAACACATCACATAAACATCATAGAGAAAATGGGCATAGACAGCTGTGCCGAACCCCCGCAAAAGATATATCAGAGCTAGCATGCCCCCGAGCACCAACCTGAAAGCAAAACTCCCGATCTCAAACGAATCTGATCCGGGCCCAATGTAATGGACCGCCGAAAAAATAATCGAAGTAATCCCGACAGCAATTGCCACTACTATCCAGCGCTTGAGCTTCTTGGTACCTATCAACCAGACAATTAAACTTATCCCGGCCAACCTGAAAATCAACTCTTCGTAGAAACCGGCCCCGGCCGAAGCAACTATTCTGTCGATCGGACCCATGCGTACTATGGCATCACTGAGAACATGCACTTTCTGAAGCAACAAATTCGTCAAAGGCCCCATGACCAGGGCGTACAGCAGCCCCTCGCCCAGCACCAGCGGAAAGCGCCGGGCATTGAACTTTTTCTTACGGCTCAGATAGCGCACCAGAATAACGTAGCCGCAGATCAAGGCCCCCATTACAATCAAGTAGACCAGTGTGCTCAACCCGGCCAAGTAACCCATTCCGCGAGTAACGGGATCGGCCCCGTTGGCGGCCAGCGGGCTGACCAACAAACCCAGATGGTAGATCAAGAAAACCGGAGCGGCCAAAACCAGATGGCTGAGCAAATCTTTCCTGGCCGGAAGCTTTTTTTTCTTCTCGGCCGGTGCTTTGACGGCCGGCGACTGTGGATGCGGTTGTTCCATCTAACTGAAGGTACAACGAAGGCCCGATTGACGCAAGCAACTCACCGGTGTATGGTGCAACCTCGTTGAGGCCCGGTTTTGGAGGCAGAGTGATAACTACATCCGATTTCAAGAGAGGCACCCGTATATTGATTGACGGCGATCCTTACGTCATCATGGACATTCAGACGCAGACACCCTCGGCTCGCGGGGCCGCCACCCTGGTAAAAATAAAAGTACGTAACCTGAAAACAGACCAGGTCTTCGACAAAAGTTTCAAATCCGGCGAAAAGTTTAACGAACCTGATCTGGAAAAAAAGTCGATCCAGTTTCTGTTCGATGATGGCGACAGCCTGACCTTCATGGATACGACTTCATATGACCAATTCACCCTGCAAAAACAAGACATCGGGGAGAAAGCCAACTACATCACCGACGGGCTGGAGCTCAAGGCGCTTTTCTTCGAGGGCAAGGTTCTCGATCTCGACCTGCCACTGACTGTCGAGTTCGAAGTTATCGAGGTCGAACCGGGCACCCGGGGCGACACCGTCCAGGGTTCGGCCACCAAACCGGCCAGCCTGTCGAACGGCTTGCGGGTCCAAGTGCCCTTGTATATCGAGGCCGGGAACGTAATCCGCATATCCACCAAAGACGGTAAGTTCGCGGAAAGAGCCAAGTAGTTATTTGCGATCTTGTTAACGTCAGGGTCGAGGCTTATAATCTTTTGCCAATGACGAGACAAAAACAAGCAACCCGAACCAGTCGCAAGACAAACGCAGAATCACTGCCGAAACCATTCATCAAGTGGGCCGGGGGCAAGGGCCAGCTTGTATCCGAACTTCTCGACCGGGCCCCGGCCGACTTCGATAGTTACCACGAACCATTCATGGGCGGGGCAGCTTTGTTCTTCGCGCTCTATCGGCAAGGCAAACTCAACGGCAAGAAGATTTTCCTGTCGGATATCAACCAGGAGCTTGTCGATACCTATGCCTCCATCCGTGACCGAGTCGAAACTGTTATCCGCCATTTACGGAAACACAAATACGAGAAAGACTACTATTACGAAGTCCGCGCCTGGAAGCCCGAGAAACTTACTGAGGCCAAACGAGCGGCCCGGATGATCTTTCTCAACCGGACCGGCTTCAATGGCCTCTACCGGGTCAATAGTAAGGGCAAATTCAACGTGCCTTTCGGCCGCTATGTCAACCCGACAATCTGCGACGCCAAAAACCTCAGGGCCGTTTCATGTGCGCTACAAGGTGTCAAGCTTAAGCATGAATCATTCGAAAAAGTACTCAAGCGCGCCAAGAAAAACGACCTGATCTACTTCGATCCGCCTTACGTGCCTGTCTCAAAGACGGCCAAGTTTGTCTCTTATGCCAGTCAAGGGTTCGACCTCGAAGATCAGAGCCGGCTGGCCGATGTTTTTAGTAAACTCGCCCGGCGTGGAACCCTGGCTATACTTTCCAACTCGGAAACTCCCTGGGTCAAAAAACATTTCGAGCCTTTCAAACAAGATCGTGTTCTGGCCCGGCGGAGTGTCAACTCACGTAAAGACCGCCGCGGCCCGGTAGGAGAACTGGTAGTGATCAGCTATTCAGCGAAAGAAGTGAGCTAGTGCCCGGGCGTGCATCTGCCACAGCCTCAGGCAAGGCTCTCGAACTGGTTGTCCAGAATCTGGCCGAGAGTTTAGGCCTGGAAGTCAAACGCCAGGTTAAAGTCGGCCGACGAATCTGGGGTGCCGAACGCAGAATCGATCTCATTCTACGGGATGCCTCCGGTCGGCGCCTGGGTGTCGAATGCAAGTATCAGGGCAGCTCGGGCACGGCCGAGGAGAAAATACCGGCAGTCATAAAAGACATCGAGGCCTGGCCAATCGACGGACTAGTTGTGTTTCACGGCGCTGGTTTTTCCGAAAACATGAAAGCTTTTCTACTCTCGACCGGCAAGGCAGTCTATTTGGCAGATCTCGAAATCTGGCTGCGTCTTTATTTCGGGCTGGAATTGTCCTGAAAATATCAAGCTGGAAACAGGCTCATCAGGAGAATCGGCATGTCGTTTACGACGTTTAGAGAAATTGACGAAGAAACCATTCGCCCTCACCACACGGGGGTTAATCTCCTGCATGATCCTGCCCTCAACAAAGGGACCGCTTTCACGCCGGAGGAGCGCCGACGCCTGGGCATCGAGGGATTGCTCCCTGCGAGTATCTGCACCCAAGACAAACAGGTGGCTCGGGAGCGGGAGAACTACCTCAAGAAACCGGATGACCTCGAGAAGTACATCTTTTTGATGGCCCTGCAGGACCGCAACGAAACTCTCTTCTACCGGGTGGTATCCGAAAACATCGAGGAGATGATGCCTATCATTTACACACCGGTAGTGGGCTTGGCTTGCCAACAGTATGGGCACATCTTCCGTCGCTCCCGCGGCATCTTCATCACCCGAGACTTCCATGGTCGAATGGTTGACATCCTGCGGAACTGGCCGGAAAAGGACATCCGCGTCATCGTGATCACCGACGGAGAACGTATCTTGGGCCTGGGCGACCTGGGTGCGAACGGAATGGGGATCCCGGTCGGTAAGCTCTCGCTCTACACGGTCTGCGCCGGCGTTCATCCTATGCACAGCCTGCCCGTCACCCTCGACGTGGGGACGAACAACCAAGAACTCCTCGACGATCCCCTTTACCTGGGCACCCGGCAGCCGCGCTTGCGAGGATCCGAGTATTACCAGCTGGTCGACGAGTTCATCCAGGCAGCTCTCGAGATCTTTCCGCATGCGCTTATCCAGTTCGAGGATTTCGGCAACCATAACGCTTTTCGACTTCTTAGTAACTACCGTAACCGCATCCTTACCTTCAACGACGACATCCAGGGGACTGCGGGGGTTGCGCTAGCCGGCCTCTACTCGGCCCTGCGGATGATCGGAAAACCGTTAGGTGAACAGCGTATCCTCTTCCACGGAGCGGGCGAGGCGGCCATCGGAATCGGCGAGCTAGTGGTGAGCGCCATGATGGAGGCGGGGCTAGACCACACCCTGGCGAAGAGCCGCTGCTGGTTCATGGACTCGAAAGGCCTGGTGATCAAGAACCGCCAGGACCTGCAGGAACACAAGCTGCCCTTCGCCCACGACCATAAACCCATCGGCGATCTCCTGGAAGCCGTGCGCATTTTGAAGCCCACCACCCTGATCGGTGTCTCCGGACAACCTGCGCAGTTCTCCCGCGAGGTGGTGGAGGAGATGGCCAGGCTGAATGACCGTCCGATCATTTTTGCCCTCTCTAATCCGACGTCCAGGGCCGAGTGCACCGCCGAACAGGCCTACGGTTGGTCGCAGGGGAAAGCCATCTTCGCTTCGGGCAGCCCATTCGGCCCGGTGACGTGTCACGGCCATCATTTCGTGCCTGGCCAGAGCAACAACGCCTACATTTTTCCCGGCATTGGCCTGGGCGCCATTGCCGTGGGCGCTAAGAGAATCACCGACGAGATGTTCTCGACCGCCGCAAAGACCCTGGCTCGCCTGGTTTCCGAGGAGGATCTGGAGAAAGGCTGCATCTTCCCACCGCTCACTAAAATCCGGGAGGTGTCGGCGCATATCGCCGCCAGTGTGGCCGAGGTGGCCTACCGCAACGACCTGGCTCGCCGCCCCCGGCCGGAAGATCTCCTCGAGTTCATGCGCACACAGCAGTATCAGCCCGCCTACAAGACATACGTCTGACAAGCAAACCAATACAACAATTAATCATTGTCCGGTTGCTCTTGGAGTTTTTTCAGATCGGACAGCTCTCGCATTGCTTTTTTGAAACCGGCCAGCTCTTGTCTGGCCGTGTCGATGATTTCGAGATCTTCGGCTTCCTTGGTGCCGGGCGAAGGCCGGTAAGCATCGAAGTGTTTTACGGCATTTTGTAAATTCTCGAGCCGTTGCCTAGCACCCATTATCCCACTCTTTTCTTTAGCCCGAGCAGCATAGCCGTAGTAGTATAAGATCCCCAGATTGAAACGTACTTCCTTGAAGGTTGGGTTCAATTTGAGCACATTGCCAAACTGCTCCTCGGCTTTTTTCAGAAGTCCCCGGCCAAAGTAAACGACTCCCAGACTCAGCGGCCAAATGGCGCGAGTTGGCTCCGACTTGATTATCTGCTGCAGATCTTTCTGCGCCCCGGCCAGATCGCCCAACTGAAGTTTCAGCCAGGCCTGTACACGAAGCGCAGCAAGATTGGCCGGATTGAATTTAAGCAGGTCAGATACCAGTCCGGAAGCCAAGGCTGTCTTATCTAATGCCAGGGCCGTTCTGACCAGCAGCAGAGTTCGTTTCTCTGAAGCCGGAACAAGCCAGCTAAGAACGTGGTCTGCCTGTTCCGGCTTGGCCAGCGCAAGATATGCCTCGGCAGCCTGAAGCCGGTACTCGGCTTTGTCCGGATTCGCTTTGAGCAGCTCTTTCATTAGTTGTAAGACCTTGCGAGCCTCATCGGCCGGCAGAATATCGAGCCAGTGACGGACTTTCATCAAGAACCAGGGGTAAATTCGATCTCGACAGCTGTCACCCATTTCGAAAAGTTCAGATCGGGCCAGGCGGCCGTATTTTGCTCCGAGATGACTGCCTGCCACAAGTCTAATGACATTATTAAAAGCCTGGCAGGCTTTTTCATAAAAAGGATAGGTCATATCTTCGAGCGCCTGAACATAGATGTCTAGTTCTTCGTTGGAGAAATGCTTGGGACGCGGCAGGCTCAAGAGCCAGTCGGCAAAACGCCGATAGAGCCTGCCGTATTCGACGGCCGCCGCAGACGACCACAACGGCTGCTTATATTTGAAAACTTCTTGCAGGTTTTTGTCTGCCGTTCGAAGCCCCTTGATCTTGTGCTTCAACAATCTTTTAAGCGCCTCGATATCCTGCAAGCCGGGGTTGGCCCAGTCGATCTCGGCCAGCCTCATTTTTGCCAGCCAGTAGGCCGCTTCAGCCGCCGAGCCACTCAAAGCCGGCTGCTCGGTCGGCTTGGCTTTTTGATACTGGCCAACAACTCTGACAAGCTGCTCGCGGGCCTGAATGAACAGGTTGTCGTTCAGCTTGGCTCGGCCGAGCCCGAGTCTGGCGCTTAGCCGATCTGACTGGGGTATCTTGAAGACGTGCTTATTGAGCAGTTCTCTATAGAGTCGAGAGGCTTTTGTGTTGTCGCCGGCGTTTTCATAGAACTTAGCGACGGTCAGTGTCCAGCGAAATGCGTTGAGCTCTTCCTTTTTTAGCTGCCAAAGGACGCTCACCGCCCAGACAATCTGTTCTGGTTGCCCAAGTGCACTAGCCAGGCGAACCATCCTGGTCAGAACATCTACGCTAGCGGGATTGTCGGGTTGGGTTCCTGCCAATTCCCGGCAGGCCTCGACAGCCATAGTGAAGTCGAGGGTAAGCTCAAACTTCTTGATCGCTGCTGGTGTTTCTGAAGCATGCCCGGATTGTGCAGCCAGCAATAAAATAACAACACTAAATATGGAAACTGGTCGCAAGGAAACCTCTGAAGAACATCGATTAGTCCGGCAGGGCGCTTTTCTAATAGTCCCCCCCGCGACCAATTGGCCGATATGGCTTCCCCACGCCCGGTTGCTGGATTATCAACAGTTAAAGTATTATCAGCTTACAGCTCGCCTGACTGTGATCTTTGACACATATACAAAATAAAGGACGCAGCTTCGTAAACCCGTTGTGAAGGCGAATACAAACGAAGCCGCATCCCCCAGTTAAGCTATCAGGGTACGCCCGGAAAAGAACTGACGTACTGAATCTTTATATCGGGGAAAGAGTTGACGATTTGAATCTTGAAGTCAGGAAACGAACTAACGATCTGCCACTTGCCGCACTTGTCGGGGAAGGAGCTGACCTTCTGAACCTTCAGATCCGGAAAAGAACTGACTACTTGCACTTTAATGTCAGGAAAAGAAGTGACTATCTGGACTTTGCCCTGTAGCTTTTTACCCTTGAATGTGCAACCCGAACCGACCTTGCCGGCCAGGGCCGCACCACTCAGTGCAACCAGAGCTAATACCACGAATAAGGTTACCAACTTGCGCATTGTTCCCTCCTTTATTTATTCCATACGTGTCCAACCATGCTACTCATTCACAGAAATGATGCAAGCGTTTTAGTCAAGTGACTTTGACTGACGGAAAAACCTCGATTTTTAACGGCTTGATTTCCGAAAAAGAAAAGCCCGGGCAAAAACCCGGGCTTAAAAATCAGTAAGCACTTAGAATCAATTGAATATCTTCTCTAGCTCTCTCTCGATGACTTTTTCTTTGACATTTTTGGCAATGCTGATCTCTTTGATTAACAAATTGCGCGCCGTGTCAAGCATCTTACGTTCGCCAAAACTCAGATCCTTGTCGAACTTGAGAAGGTAGAGATCGCGTAAAACTTCAGCAATGTCAAAAATTGAACCGGTCTTGATTTTTTCCATGTACTCGCGATAACGGCGATTCCAGGTCTGGCTTTTTACCGCAACTCCCTTTTCTCTCAAGACTTTGTAGACGTCCTTGACCTTGTTCCTGGGAATCACACTCCGTAGACCGACCGAGTCGACCTTATCAGTGGGAATCATGATTTTCATTCCATTATCAAGTATCTTTAGGACATAAACATCTTGCTTCGTTCCAAGGATTTCGCGGTTTTCAATGCCCAAGACTTCTCCAACCCCATGGGCCGGGTAGACTGCCTTGTCCCCGGTTTTGAAAATTATCTGCATACGTTCACCTTTTTTCTCAGTCATTTTACACACTTTCGAGCGCGTAGACATTAACATGACGGGTAGTTCAAAGTCAACGAAAAAAGCCGGTTGACATGGTTAGTCGATTGGTTAGAATGAGTTGCACACTAAACTAATACCTGTGGTCTGGCTGAGGAAAAACATAAAAATCAGGCACATACAAGCCGAGCCGCTCAGGTCCTGGAGTTTTTACATAAGTCTTCGTAAGGCTTATCGAGGAGTCACGGAATGTTGAAGATATCGACTATTTCCGGCCTGATCTTTATATTCGTAATTGTACCTGTCAGAGCCGAGACACAAGCTGATGTAGCTCCTCTGTCCCTGGCCGAGGCAAAAACGCTGGCTAAACGTTCAAATCCAACCCTGAGAGCGGCTCAAGAAAGGCTTTATCAGGCCGAACTGATTATCGACAAGGCCTGGACGATGGTTAAACCTCAGTGGAGTGCTACTGGCACCTACACTCATCACAACACCGGTATGGATCTGACCTACCCGGATGTCACTTCGATTGGCACAAGCGAAGCTGTTTGTGGTCCTTTCTGGAACCCGGATGTCGGTTTCTGTTTCACCGAATTCGATACCAGGGTCCTCCAGAAACAAGACTCATTCGGCTTTTTCTCCCAGATTACTCAGCCGATATTCCTGGCTCGGGCTATATCGACCATCAAGAGCGCCTACCAGACATACGATCTGGCCAAGATCAGTACCGAAAACGCCCAGGATTACCTGCTTTACACCCTGGAAGTGGCTTACTACGGGGCTTTGGCAGCCAGGAAATTCGTCGAGATAGCCGACAATGCGGTCGGTATTCGACAAGAACATCTCAGAGTCGCCCGGACAAAATTCGAAGGTGGACAAACTCCCAAGATCACAGTCTTGAGTGCCGAGATATCTTTGAATCGAGCCGAGCAAGACAAGAAGAGCGCCGAAAATTCGTTGGCCTTGTCTAAAGAATCTATCATGCTGTTGATTGGACAGAGAAGAGAATTTACTCTGGTTCAGCCAGCCTCTCCCAAGCAGCCCAGCGAATCTATGCAGGAATTTATCGAGAAAGCGAAAACTCAAAGACGCGACCTGACCGTCGCTAGATTGAACCTCGAACTGGCCCAAGAGATGGAAAAAGACGCCTGGTACCGTTTCTTGCCTTCTTTAGTCGCTACCGGCAACTTGATGGTTTCCGACGTCAAAGGCTTCACCAACGAGTACGTCACCTGGAGTGTCGGCCTGGCACTGTCTATCACGATCTACGACGGCGGCCTGCGCTACACTTATTTGCAGGAAGCCAAATCTAAGATCCGCGAAGCTAATATCCAGATTGACCAAACCAGGCAAAATATCGCCAGTGAGATCCGTCAGCTTTGGCTCAGACTGGAAATGGCAGAGGCCAATCTGTTCAAATCACGTCATTCGTTGGAACTTGCCCGGGAGCAAGTCGAATTGGCCAAAGTTTCTTTCGATGCCGGAGCTACCACAAATCTCGAGGTGCTCGACGCCAACTCGGTATTGTTCGTCTCCGAAATCAATGTGGCCCAGGAAGAATTGAATCTGCAGCTGGCCATTCTGCGGCTGCAACGAAGTCTGAGCATGTACAACCCGGTGGGAGTATTCACAACCGGCGCCACATCATTTCCCTAATGTTACATTAGAATCGCACGTCATGCCGGCATGTCTCTAGCCGGTATCCAGTCTTCGCTATATGGATTCCGGCTACAGACTTGCCGGAATGACACGGATAAAGATACGTTGCACACGAAGAACCCTGAGCGCTTATTCTTTCTTTTGTTCGGCCTGTAACTCTTCCAGCTCTTTTTTCAGTTCCTTGCGCCACTGCTCTTCGGTCCATTTATCGGTTGAGGGCGGGCCTTCCTCGGGCGGATTTGCTTCGAGAATGTCCTTGGCTTCTTTTTGGCCGGCCTTTTCTTCACTTGTAATCGTGGGTGGCAAGGCCTCGATATGAAACTTGCCTTTTTTCGTGCGACTGACCCGCGCCCGGCGCCTGCCCTCGATGACCATCACGGCGTTACGCTTGTCGATCGGGATCTCATCGTAATTGGCAGTCCTGACGGTGTTGCCGGTATCATCAATGTAAACAAAGATCCTGCCTTTGCGAGCCTGCTTATCGATCATCATGACCTGCTTGGGCGAATCAGAGTCAACTTTCGCTTTGCCCGACTCACCTTCGGTCTCCTTCGAGCAGCCCAATCCGAACAACACAATTAGAATTGTCAGGAAATATTTCATTCCACTTTCCTTCCCGAAGCCATTACCAGTGATCCGGCGCCGATGATTCCGGCGTTATCACCTAACTTGGCAGTATATATTTTGAGAGCGGCATTGGTTACATCCAGACTTTGCTTGCGTAAAACTTCTTCGGATAGCTTCATAAGAGTCGGACAACCCTGCAGGACCGTGCCGCCAAGAACCAGGGCAGATGGATTGAGCAGGGTAACCGCATTAGCCAAAACCAGCCCGAACATCCCGGCAAGTTCTTCAAAAAGATCGGCGGCGCGAGGGTCCTTTTCGATCAATAGTTCTTCAACCAGGCCAGGATGAACATGCGCGAGATCGCCGGAAGCCTTTTGGCGAAGCGCCGGCCAATCGGTCTCAGCCGCCTTTCTCAGCCGCCGGCTCAAATTGACACCGCCCAGATAGGCCTCAAGGCACCCACGGCCACCGCAGCCGCATTCGGCACCTTGCGGTCGAACCTTAATGTGTCCGATCTCGGCCGGCACGCCCGAACTACCGGCATATAAGCGCCCGTTCAACACCAGACCCCCGCCAACCCCGGTGCCGACAAAGACAGTCAAGACATCTCGATGACCGACCGCCGCCCCATGAGTTGCTTCACCCCAGGCGATCGCATCAACATCATTGACTACCCGCACCCGCCTTCCCAGGGCCGCTTGCAGCAAGTCGCCGAAAGCGACATTCCGCCAGCCCAGATTGGGACTGACCGCAACCGTTCCTTGATTATCCGCTAGTTGGGCTGCTATGCCGATGCCGATTCCGACCAGCTGATCGATCGACAAAGAAGCTACTAGTAAAACCCGGTTAATTGCATCAGCAACAACTGCCACAACTGATTCAGGTAAATTGTGCTGCCCGAGGTTGTCGCGAAATACCGAAAGAACTTTGCCGTCCTGGTCGATTACAGCAGCCCGGACGTTGCTACCGCCCAGGTCGACTCCGACTGCAGTTTTGGCCCTAACCAACTAGACTCCCCCGATCTGCGAAAGAGCTTGTTCGATTTCCGACTGGATCTCTTTCATGCGAGTTTCGGTTTCGGCCTCGAACCTCAGCACCAAGACCGGTTGAGTATTCGAGGCCCTGATCAACCCCCAGCCATCCGGATAAAGAACCCTGACGCCGTCGACATCAACAATCTCTTGCCTTTCTCTGAAGTATTCAGTCATTTTGGCCACCACGGCAAACTTCTTGTCGTCCGGACAGGGTCTGCGAATCTCGGGGGTGGCCGCCATCTTGGGCACATCGGACAGCAACTCTGACAGTTTCTTGCCCGTCCGAACGAGAATCTCGACCAGGCGACAAGCCGCATAGATGGCATCGTCAAAACCATAGTAGCGATCGGCGAAGAACAAGTGCCCGCTCATTTCACCGGCCAAGGCGGCCTTGGTCTCCTTCATCTTGGCCTTGATAAGCGAGTGCCCAGCCTTCCACATTATCGGCCGGCCACCGCGCGCGGCAATATCATCGTACATTGTCTTCGAGCATTTAACTTCGCCGATGATGGTGGCTCCCGGCAAATCGGCCAGGACTGCCCGGCTGAACAAAATTAGCAATTTGTCTCCCCAGATCATTTCACCTTTGTCATCGACAACTCCAAGACGATCGGCATCTCCGTCAAAAGCGATCCCGGCCGGTAGTTTATTCTCCAGAACCTTTTCGACCAGGGCCGTCAGGTTTTCGGGCATTGAGGGGTCCGGATGATGATTGGGAAAATTGCCATCCATCTCGGTATACAAGTCGTGCACCTTGACACCAAGTCTTTTTAGCAATGGCAGCGCCACAACGCCGCCGGTTCCATTGCCCGAATCAACTGCTACGCTCAAGCCGGAATTTCCCAGTGAGAAGCCCTGGGCGACCTTATCAATGTAGTCGTCGTTTACGCTCTGGCTGGAGACAAGCCCTGCGCCGGTTTCGTAATCTCCCTGTTCGATAAGATCGGCCAGATCCCGAATCTGTTGTCCGTAGATTGTTGTCTTTCCGATTGCGATTTTGAAACCGTTATATTCGGGCGGGTTGTGACTGCCGGTGATCATGACTCCGCCGTCAACCTCGAGTTGGTGCAAGGCAAAATATAAAAGCGGCGTGGGGACAGTGCCTATATCGACTACCGAGATGCCCGTGGAAGTGATGCCTGCCAGCAGGGCGGCTTTTAAGCGATCGGCGCTGAGACGGCAGTCCGTTCCGAGAGCCATCACTTTCCCCCCATGGCGGGTAAGCCTGGTTCCAATTGCCCTTCCCAGAGTACGCACAAATTCGTCGGTCAAATCACGCTCGACTAAGCCCCTGACATCATATTCCCTGAAGACCGCGCGATTCATGAGTTCTCCTACAACACTTTCTTGCGTTTGAGCCGGCGCAACTCCTGCACGACTCTTTTTACTTGCTGGGCTTCATTGATCGGGCAGACCAGAACTGCATCAGGTGTCTCGACAACCACAAGGTCTTGCACGCCTACGCAAGCTACCAGACGCTTCTCCGAGTGAATGACGCAGTTTTGGGAATCAATGCTCAGAACGTCTCCTTCAATCACATTGCCGGATTCGTCTTTTTTGACCACCTCCGGCAAAGCGGCCCAGCTTCCAACATCAGACCAAAACGTGTCGCACGGCAAGACGTGGATACTCGAGGATTTCTCCATAACCCCGTAGTCAATCGAAACACCCTCGATGCGTCCAAACAACCGCTTGATGATTGCTGGCCGATTTTTGACTTTGGCCTGCATCGCATTTTTTAGCCCGCGATGGAGTTGCGGCAGGTGGGCTTGTATCTCTCTTAGAATGGCTTCGACGCTGAAGATGAACATACCCGAATTCCAATAATAGGACCCGGCCTGCAGATATTCAATAGCGCATGGCAAATCTGGTTTCTCGGTGAAACCATCTACTTCAAAAACTTCGAAACCACCGACTGAGCGCATCTTCCTCCCGGCTTGAATATATCCAAAGCCGGTTTCCGGCCGCGAAGGAACAACACCCAAAGTTACCATGGCACCAGACTTGGCTTCGGTGCAGGCCGCTTTGATAAGTTTTCTGAATTTGGCCGGCGGACGAATGACGTGATCGGACGGCAAGACCACCACCATTCCCTCGGGGTCGTGGTTGGCTATTGTGGCGGCCCCCAGGCCGATAGCCGGAGCAGTGTTGCGCGGGCGCGGCTCGATGATCATATTTTTCTTGGGCAGCTCAGGCAGAATTCGATGAATATGCTTGGCATGTTTCTTCGAGGCGACCACCCAGAGGCCGTCCCAGCCACACAAGGGCAAGATGCGTTCGGCTGTAGTGCGTAAAAGAGGTTGCTGGCCTCCAATCGCTAGAAACTGCTTCGGCAGTGCTTCGCGTGATAGCGGCCAGAATCTGGTTCCTGATCCGCCTGCCATAATTAGTGCGTGAATCATCGCTCCTCCATTTTAGTCCGGCCGGCCCCTTCGACTAGCTCAACCAGTCGGCGGGTAATCCGGGCTGTGGCACCCCAGATGATATGTTTCTCGAAATGATAAAAATCAATTTCCTGGACCTGGCCGTCGTGTTCAACGCGCTCTTGGCGATAGCCTCTCCGTTCGGAAAAAACTGCCCAGGGTACTTCGATAAGTTCTTCAACTTCGTCTTCGTTGAGCTTGAACGGATAGGGGTAAGGTATCTGGCCAACCACCGGCGTTACTCTAAAACCGGTGTAGGTCCAAATATCGTCATGCAACCCGAGCACTTCGACATCTTCGGGCAGCAATCCGATTTCTTCCCTGGCCTCCCGCAAGGCGGTTGCCACCACATCTGCGTCTTGCGGGTCGCTGGCACCACCCGGGAAGGATATTTGACCCTTGTGTTTCAAGACTTTGTCGGTTCGGCGACCCATCAACAGATACAATTCCTCGTTTTTGTAATAGAGCGGAACTAAGACGGCGGACAGAGTCAAACCTGCGGCCGGAATTTCTTTCCGCTCGTGATTTTTTAAAGTTTCGGCTATCAGATCGAACATGACACACCGTCCCAGCCTATATCACGCACGACCCAAATAATTCAACAAGATCCGGTGCAGTCCATCTGGAATAACCGCTCAAGATCGCCGCCCGGCAGTTGACTATAATTGCGGGAATTTGGTTGGCTATTACATTGCTTACGACATTCTAGAGTGATAGTTTGTGACTATGAAAACCATTCAAGTTGAATTGGAAGGCCAACATCTCAAGATCCCCGAATCTACTACAACTTTAGCCTTAATCGCCCGGAAAGCCGACCCTGGTTTCGGACTAGAACGGCCTATCGGAGCGCTGGTCAACAACCGCCTGGTGCCCCTCGACAATCGTCTTCATGAAGGCGCCAAAGTCAGGTTGGTAACGATTGAATCGGAAGCCGGAATGGAAATCTACCGGCGTGGTTGCACCCTGTTGCTGATCGAGGCTACTCGCAAGCTGTTTCCCGAGGTGCGCCTGGTAGTCGGACAGTCTCTCGGGGACGGCTATTTTTTCGACTGGCTGGGAACACCCCCAGTCGAACCGGATCACCTGGAAGCCATCCAGAGAGAAATGTTCGATTCAGTGCAGCAAGATGTTCCTTTCGAGCGCGAGCGCTACGGCGTCCAGGAAGCTATCAAGCATTTCGAGCAACATAACCTGCAAGACCGCATGCAACTTCTGTCTACTTTCTGGCATGAAAACATCCGCTTGGTTCACTTCGGTCAGACAACAGATATTCTGCATGGCCCAGTGCCTCCCTCGGCCGGTTACTTAACCCACTTCGGAATTTCGTCATATGGTCCAGGGTTTGTTCTGCGTTTCCCAACCTTGAATTCCGAAAAACCGCTTAACGAACCTCCAGAAAATCAGACCAAACTGTTTACAATTCATCGCCAGAGCAAAGAAAGAAACCGACTGCTGGGCGTAGAAAACGTCGGCACCCTGAACAAACTTTGCATCCATGGCGGCATCAATCAGCTGATACGGGTATCTGAAGGCTTTCACGAGAAGCGTATCGTCGAAATCGCCAATACTATCGTCGCCAAACGCGACAAGGTACGCATGGTGCTGATTGCCGGTCCGTCAAGTTCAGGTAAAACCACCTTTCTCAAGCGCCTGTCGGTCCAACTCGAGGTCGACGGCCTCAAACCGGTCGGGCTTTCGATCGACAACTATTACGTAAACCGTGAAGACACCCCTCGGGACGAAGACGGCGAGTACGATTTTGAGTCGATTACCGCAATCGATGTGCCCCTGTTCAACGAGCATCTACTCGGTCTTCTAGACAGCAAGCAAGTCTTGACTCCGCGATTCAACTTCGAGTCCGGTAAGCGCCAGGTAGAAGATAAATGGGTGCCGATGCAGTTGGCCGCCAACGACATTTTGATAATCGAGGGTATCCACGGCCTGAACAATCAGCTGACCAGCCTGATTCCGCCCGAGTACAAGTTCAAGGTTTATGTAAGTGCCCTGACCCAACTGTGTCTGGACGATCACAATCGTATCCATACTACCGACGCCCGCCTGCTGCGCCGGATTGTCCGCGACCGGCTCTACCGCGGCTATACTGCCGCTGAAACCCTGCGCATCTGGCCGTCGGTTCGGCGCGGGGAAAGCCGCGATATTTACCCCTTTCAGGAATCGGCCGACGAAATGTTCAATAGCGCCCTGTCCTATGAGACCGCAGTACTCAAAGTATATGCCGAGCGCTTTCTGCTCGAGGTGCCCCAAACAGATCCGGCTTACCCGGATATCCACCGGATGATGAAGTTCCTGGCTCTTTTCGTCGGTATTTTCCCCGACGCTGTCCCGCAAAATTCTATTCTGCGTGAATTTATCGGCGGCTCGACTTTCAGGTATTGAGGAGGAAACATGCCTGTTCGTACAACCTTGCTCGTTTTTTTTCTGGCATGGCTGCTCCCGCTGACCACAAGGGCTGAAGACGACATTCGGATTGCGGTCATGGAGTTCGCCTCCAAGGGCGGCGTCAGCCAGAAACAAATGGACGCCCTCGGAGATCTATTGGCCAACGAAATCCGGACCATGGGCAAATACCGGGTGATCGGCAAATCGGACATTCGCACGGCGCTCGATCTCGAAACCCAGAAAAACTTAGTCGGCTGCAACGATGAATCTTGTATCGCCGAGATCGGCGGCGCCCTGGGGGTTCGCTGGGTGATAGTCGGGAACATAAGCAAGTTCGGCGAGAAATTCCTGCTCAATCTGAAGATTATGGACACCGAGAAGATCCGGATAGTTAAAGGTGTCTCGAAGAAAATCGAAGGCGGCGAGGGCGAATTGCCTGATGCGCTCTCAACGGCCGCCAAAGAGTTGATCGAAGGAGCCCGGGCCGAGATACACCCGGGCGAAGAAACGCCTAAGCCGGTGCCCGACAAACCGATTGTCGGCGACCCGAAACCGTCTTTGCCGCCGGCAATCATTGAAGAGTCGCTCCCCTCCTCGACGCTGAACACGTGGGGCCACATTACTTTCTGGTCGGGCGTCGGACTGACTGTCCTGGGTGTCGCGGCTACCGCAGGCGGCATCGTGGAGGCCGATAGATACTCCGACGATAGCAAAATTGACACTGTCCGCCTGGAGGCTATGAGTGCGGCCCGGAACTGGACAGCCGTAATGTGGATCGGCTACGGGACCGGATTCGCCTTGATGGCCACCGGGGCCGCCTTATGGATCTTTGATGCCATGGGCGATTCAGCCACGCAAACAAGCGCGGCTGTGGCGCCGACCCTCGATGGGCAGGGCCTGGTCTTGACCCTGGGCGGGAGGTGGTAAAATGAACCGGCTGACCAAAATAATTCTGCTTCTGGCCGGGCTGACCTTCTGCCTGGCAGGCTGCGACGTGCTGCTGCCCTCGGATTGGGGCACCTCGGGCAAGCCCTGCAACAATGATGGCGACTGTGCAGGCGGTTTTGATTGCGACATGAACCACTCGAAAAACAGTATGTGTGTCCCCGGGATCGAGCCGGAATGCGACGATGATTTTGATTGCTTCAACAATCTGGACATCTACTCAGCTTATTGCGCCTCTGGTCACTGCAAACCATGGGACGCCGACACCGGTTTCGGCGACGACTGTGACCAAAACGAAGACTGCGACTCTGGTCTGGAACTAAACCATTGCGTTTGCTTCTGGGAGTCCAATGACTGCTTTTGCACCAAAGAATGCGGTTCGGATGATGAATGCTCGTATCCCGGTGATGCACGCTGTATGAATACCGGAGTTGTAGCCACGCCAAAAGCTTGCGGGCGGGCGGCCTTCAGCGAAGGCAACGGCATCTTGTGTCCCAACGGAATTTCCGATTGCGAGGCAATAGACACTAAATGTGGTAACTTCCCCTTCCAGGACACAAATATTTGCGGAACTACATGCTCATCGAAAGATGACTGCCCCTACGGCGAGAGCCAGGAATGCGGTCCGCTCGGCGCTGTCACGATTTGCGGACACCCCGACTGGTTCGGCTGGTATGTAGATTGCAGTACCGGTGGCAACACAGTTTGCGATGTACCCGGTTCTTTATATACTCATTGCCGCGAAGACAGATGTACCCATACGTGCGCCAGCGACGATGATTGTCCAACCATCGGCAACTGTCACATAGACGGTTTTTGCGTGCTTGATTAGCTACCTTACTTGGTTATCTCGATCGACCAGGAGTTGAGTGTACCAACATCCTGACCGGCCTGGTCGGTGATCAACAGCTCCCACTCTCCGCCGAAATCGGCTGTGTTGAAGTCGTCGACGCTGAAAGTCTTCTTGATATCGTCGTTGCTGTCACCCTCGCGATTGTGCAAGACGGCCTTGCCGGTGCCATGCAGCAGAGTAACCCGCAAATCACTGATCCAGGTGTGCTCGATGTCAACCGTAACCTTCAAGGCTTTTATGGCACCTGAGCCGCTGGCGGTGATTGAGCTGATTACGCCGTCGGTATCGTTGTCCGGAATGGCGACGCCCGAGTTGCTCGAGAAGGATACGGTCGAAGCCGAGCTCGAGCTGCCGCCGATCACGATCAGCTCCCAGGAGTCGATCGTTCCGGTGTCTCTCGAAGCGTTGTCGCTGACCACTAGTTCCCAAGTTCCGCGGATCGAACCGTTGACCCCGTTGACTTCGAAGGTCTTGTTGATATTGTCGGTCGAACCACCGGCGTTTTTCTGCAGCTCGTATTCTTCGGTCCCGCGCCGCAAAGTAAGCGTCAGGTCGCCGATATAGGTATGGGTGATATTGACGGTTACTTTCAGAGTGGTGATGTCGATGTCCTCGGTCACCTCGATGGTCGAAAAAGAACCAGCTGAGTCGTTATCGGGGATGCTGACGACTTGATCGCTGGTAAATACTTTGGCGTCGCCCTCGACGGGCGGATTGTCTTCCCGGCTCATCCTGACCAGCATCCGGATCTTCTCCAGGCTGGCATAGCGGTTGGTCGGATAACCGGCCCGCAGCGGCAGCCACAAGAAATCGGGGTGATTCATCTGGCTGTCGGGACCGAAGCGCGAGGGATAGCCGTCGCCGGTAGCCGAGAGCCATTCGCCGCCGATGATGTTACCGGACCCGTCCAATTCGAGAGTGTAGTTATAACGATCGGTGCGGGTGTACGTGCTCAGATTGGGCAGCATCGGCTGGGTGCTGGGGCTGGACTCGGTCACATAGTATACATGGGTTTCGACGTCGTAGAATTTCTCGGCATCGGTGTTCCAGATGTACTCGCAGGGATCACAATCGGGGTCGAGCAGCCGGGTTGCCTCTTCTTCTGTTTTTTCTTCCATGCGCTTGACTTCATAACCGATTACCGGCTGGTTCCAAACCTGATAAGCGGTGGTGCGGTCTTCGGCGAAGGCGCGCTTGTCGCGACCGATCAAGTTGGCCAGAATCAAGTGTAATGAACCCGGGTTGGTGTCGCGGCATTCCGATTGCGAGTCGACGATGCGTCCATATTCGTCGCGCTCAATCTCGTCGTTCTTGAGATTACAGCGCTTGCCTAAAAAGCGAGTCGAGGAACGATTGTAGGCCATCAACAACAGGGCCTTCATATCGGAGACCTCGAAGGTTACCCCGTTATAGGTCACGGCCTTTTGGGGCTCGGACTCGAGGATAGCGGCCGGTACCCAGGCGTGGCATAAGCCCCACCAGGTTTCGATCGACTCTTCGCATTCTTCGTAGGTACCATTCCAGTTGTCACGCTTGGCCTTGTTGCCCTTGTTGTTGCTCCAGTACTTGGCCGCCGGGCCGAGACTGTCATAGTATTCCTGGTCGAATTCCTGGGCGCAGGCATTGAAGGGCAGCATGGTGTTGAAGTCGGCCGGCGGAGTCCAATCGTTGAAGGCTAAGTCATATTTCTCTACAGGAGAATAGATATCCTGAGTTTGCCAACGCTTGTTGACCGAATCCAGGTAGGTCGCCCAGTAATCGCTGGGCCAGGACGGTTCGGCTACATCGGCTTGCTGGGGCAAATCGATAAGGACGGTATCCAACTCCACCCCGAAAAGAGTTGGGTCGTTCTCAGCATCCCAGCGATCAGCCTTGGGAGCCGACTTGTCGATGCACTCTTGTTTGATCTTGCCAAAAGGCAGGTTGTCGCAGGTAATCTCTTCTTCGCCGCCGCTGCCGCAACCGATAAAACCGGCCGAAAACACCACGATCAACAACCCTGAAAGAACCTTTTTCATATTCTCCTCCTTAATAATAGTCTGGCCATTCTTGAATAGACCAGATAACTGCATGGATTATGCCAAAGAAGCGTATTTCTAAGCCCAAAATACCCTGTTTGTCCAGTACTTTGCACGCTCGAGGCGGTCGCCGATCAACCTGGTGGCCGCAGAATGTAATCTGTGGGCATCGCTTTTGCAGGGCAGGCCAAGAATCAAGACGAGTTAACTAACTGTTTTTACGCCCTATTTTGTTTGTAGCCGGGTCGAATCAGCGTATTAGTTCAGCCAGAACAGGTATCGTAGTTTGCGCTCTAGAGATTCTTCGCCGCGCTCCATCTCGCCCTTCATACGTTGCAGTCTCCATAGCAACTTAGTCGGCTTCAGCTTGGCAACATACTTGTCGCCAAAAATGTCCTTGAGGACGGTCTCGACATCTTGCTTTGTTCGTTTGGAATCCAACCGGTCGAGGTTACCGATATTCAAAATGATGTCGCCGGGCTCGGTCAACAATCCGGAGATATCGATGAAACCCTGCGGCGGGTTCTCCCATTTATGATCTCCCAACTGGGCGACTTCGACAACACTGATGCCTTCTTCTCCCTTGATCAATTTCTGGATATCGGTCACAACCCCGCGCCAGGTTTCATAGAGGGCTGAGTCGACCGGAAGCGGTAATGGGTGATTTTGCTGGGTCGGGTTCGGCACCCACTCGCCTTCGTCGTCAGTCTCGGCCAGATAACTCTTGCGGGCCAGGTCGGCTTGCTCGAGCCCGGCCAGCAACAGGGTTCGGGCCTTGAGCACCCGGGCCTTGTCGACCATCTTGATTGTGATCACGGTATTGTCATTTGCGAACCGCAATGCAGACATTTCGGGCACCTGGTAGGCCAGCATGAGATTGACCGCCACGCGCTGAAATGAAATCATCGCCCAGGCCCAGTGAAGATCGCCCTGGTCAAATCGAAAAGTCGGTTTGCGTCGCGGATCGCCTTGGGGAATCCGGTTCCCGTCGGCATCCAGTTCAATCTGGAACAAAAACTCGTCGCGCTCGTCAATCCGTCCGTCATGATTCCAGTCTCTATGCCAGCAAGCCAGACATAGTTTGAAAAAAAACTTCTCGTCGCCGGCGGCAACTGTCAGGTCTTCTTCAACTGCGGCCAGATCTTTGTCGAGTTGCTCGAAACTCCATTTGAGATAGCGATGATTGATTGTCTGCGCCCGGAACATGGCCATCAAGTTGGTCTGCATGTCCTGGATGAAGTTGTGCATGAATTTCTTGTAGATACAAATGGCATGCACCACTCGTGCCTGTGAATTGCCGGGATCTTTGGCCAGGACCTGCTTGGCAATTTTCTGAGCTTCTTCGAATTTTGTGGCCTGCAAGGTGTCGACCGCCAGCTTGGCAGCTGCGATTCTATCGGCCGATAGGTTATTCTTGGCCGTCTTTTTCGGACAACCGGAAGCCATTAGCAGGATTGAAAGACACGCACACTTGACAAGCAAACGACTCATAGTAAAACCTCCTCTAGAATCCGATCTAACGAGTCTATGAAACCAACTGGCCTGAGGCAAGTAAACCAATCAGGCAACCACCCAGCAAGATTCGATAGACAATAAATACAAGTGTGGAACGCTTCTGCAAGAAACGGATCAGCCCGGCAATAGCCAGGTAACCACTGACTGCCGCCACTGAAGTTGCCAGGCCGACTGCCAGCCAGGAAACCTGCCCCAGCTCGAGGCGGGCCAGCTTCAAAGCTTCGTACAATCCTGAAGCCGCTACGGCTGGTACGCTCAACAGAAAGCTGAAGCGGGCCGCGTCGGCCCGGTTCAAACCGGCAAACAATCCGGCCGTAATTGTTACTCCGGAACGCGAAGCACCGGGAATCAGCGCCAGCGTCTGCGCTAGCCCGATCATTAACCCATCTCGCCAGCCAATCTGTGATTGGGTTCTGTGCTTCTTGCCGACCGCTTCCGAAAATGCCAACAGAAGCGCCAGGCCGATCAGGGCCAGGGCAACTACCCAAAGCGATCGCAACGTTGTTTCAATCGAATCCTGAAACAATAGTCCGACTACTCCGATCGGGAGGGTGCCGAAAATAAGTATCCAGGCTATCTTCGCTTTAGGGTCGGCAAAGGGCCGCCGCGCGAGCAGTCCACGCCCCCAGGCAACGGCAATCTCAACTAGATCTTTAAAAAAGTAAACCAGGACGGCGGCCAGGGTCCCCAGCTGAACAACGGCCGAGAAAGCCGCTCCGGGATCCTGCCAGCCCAGCAGGGCCGGAATCACCCGCAGGTGGGCGGTTGACGAAATCGGCAAGAATTCGGTCAGTCCCTGGATTAACCCCAGAATGATGCTTTGGAGGATATCCATCAAGGCAGCCTGGAACGAGCCGGTCGGTCAGACAGCCGGGTCAGATGCCGGCCTCTGACTTGAGCAATTCGGCCTTGTCGGTGCGCTCCCAGGTAAATTCCGGGTCCGAGCGGCCGAAGTGCCCGCCGACAGCCGTGGCTCGATAAATCGGGCGCAGCAAATCGAGTTGCTCAATAATATCGGCCGGGCGAGTCGGAAAATGTTTGCGGATCAGTCCGCCTATCTTTTCGTCGGCGATCTTGCCCGATCCGAAAGTTGTCACCATAAGTGAGACCGGGTCGGCCACCCCGATGGCATAGGCTATTTGCACCTCGGCCTGGTCTGCCAGACCTGCAGCAACGATGTTCTTGGCGTAGTATCGGGCGGCATAGGCCGCCGAGCGATCTACCTTGGAAGGGTCCTTACCCGAGAAAGCCCCACCACCGTGGCGGGCCCAGCCACCATAGGTGTCGACAATTATTTTTCGGCCGGTTACTCCGGCATCGCCGGCCGGCCCGCCGATAACAAAACGGCCGGTCGGGTTCACATGATAGACGGTTTTCGGGCTGAGTAACTTGGCCGGAATGACCGGCTTGATGACTTGCTCGATGACCGCTTCCCGTATGGTTTTGTATTCCACTTCGGGTGCGTGTTGGGTGGAGATAACCACGGCGGTTACTTCGGCCGGCTTGCCGTTTTGGTAACGAATACTGACTTGGCTCTTGCCGTCGGGACGCAGAAAGTCAATCTTGTTGGACTTGCGCTGCTGGCTGAGACGCCTAACGAGCTTGTGAGCCAATGAAATCGGGGTCGGCATCAGTTCTTCGGTTTCGTTGGTGGCATAGCCAAACATCATGCCCTGATCTCCGGCACCCTGTTCGCCATGCAGCCCTTCTCCGTCGGTGACTCCCTGGGAGATATCCGGCGACTGCTGATATATTGCCGATAGAATTGCACAGGTTTCCCAATCAAAACCCTTTGACGAATCGTCGTAACCGATATCCCGAATGACTTCGCGCGCAATGTCGGGCAAGTGGGCATATCCCTTTGTAGTTATTTCACCGGCGATTAACACCATTCCGGTCTTGACCAAAGTTTCACAGGCGACCCGGCTACTGGGATCCTGCTCGAGTAACGCGTCCAGAACACCGTCGGAAACCTGATCAGCGATTTTATCCGGGTGCCCTTCAGTAACTGATTCGGATGTAAATTCAAAATCTTTTGCGATCATAACACTATCCTCCACTTCCAATCCGCTTCCGTTAATGTTCATATTACCTGAAGGCAATATGAACATTTCACATCTGGATGTCAAACAGAATCTCTTAGAAATTCAATGAAATTCGCACGGAAAGGCGGGGCTAAAGACCTCCGAGAATATCGGCGCGACCGTCTTTGGTGAAGAACTCGGGAAAACGCTCGGCCATCCATTCCTGAACGGTCCGGCGAATGGTCTCTGAGTCGTTGATCTGACTGATCAGGCGAGTTAGTTTCTTAGCATCTTTGAGACTCGAGTTCCTGATCATGTGGCGGGCGTATGGCAGTGCCACCGGGTTCATCGAAATTTCGTCCAGCCCCATTCCCAGAATAATGTGCAAGTAAAGCGGGTTGCCAGCCATCTCACCGCAGATCGACACAGGAATTTTAGCCTGGTGAGCGTTTTTAACGACTTGTTTCAGCAGCCTGAGGACCGAAACGTGCAGTGGATTAAACAAATAGGCCACCTGTTCGTTGTGCCGGTCGACTGCTAAAAGATACTGAATCAGGTCGTTGGTTCCGATAGAAAAGAAGTCGACTTGACCAGCTAATGCATCACTCATCAAGGCTGCCGAAGGAACCTCAATCATTGCTCCAACCTTGACCTTGCGCGAATAACGCTGGCCCTTGGCTCTGAGCTGTGATTTGGCCACCGCCAACATTTGCTTAGCTTCTTTGAGTTCTCGCACACATGAAATCATGGGAAACAAGATCTTCAAATTGCCATCGACCGAGGCGCGTAACAGGGCTCTGAGTTGAGCGAGAAACATTGGCTTGACTCTCAGGCACAGCCTGATCGAACGCAGACCCAGGGCTGGATTGGCCTCATTTTCGGATCGTAAAAACGGCAAACGCTTGTCGCCGCCGATGTCTAGAGTGCGAATTGTAACCGGGCGACCCTTCATCTGGCGGAGTATCCTTTGATAACAGCGCCTCTGGTAACCTTCAGAAGGAGGC
Organism: Deltaproteobacteria bacterium; assembly: GCA_019307065.1. Classification (GTDB taxonomy): domain Bacteria; phylum Myxococcota; class B64-G9; order B64-G9; family B64-G9; genus JAFDKH01. Next base: position 7,070 of record JAFDKH010000021.1, on the reverse strand, counting down.
CGGCGATCAAGAAACAAGAACTCAGTCCGAAACAGGCCGATCCCATCGGCCCCGTAGCGCAAAGCCGTCGGAATTTCTTCGATCATCTCCATATTGGCCAACAAGCGGGTACGTTGCCCATCGCGAGTCTCGGCCGGCTTTGCTTTTTCACTGATCAATTCAGCTGCTCGGGTGCGCAATCCCTGCGAGCGCACCAGGGCCTGTTGAACCATCCGTTCCGAGGGATGCAGAACGACTTCGCCCCGATAGCCATCGATGATAATCCTGTCGCCGCTACCGACCTGGGAAAGAATATTCTCGACGCCGACAATTGCCGGCAGCTCGAGCGAACGGGCAATAATGGCCGTGTGCGAAGTCTTTCCTCCGACTTCGGTGACGAAACCGGTAATTTTCTGGCGACTCAGACCGGCTGTATCAATCGGCGAAAGATCATGCGCAACCACCACCGCGCGCTCGTGATCGGGCCCGCGGACTTCGGTTTCATGGCCCATCAGGTTGCGTAGAATTCGCTGCCCGACAAACTCAACATCGCTGCGGCGTTCCCGGAAATAATCGTCTTCGAGATTGTCAAACACCTGGCGAATTTTCGTGACCGTGTTCTTCAAGGCCCACTCGGCGTTTATCGCCTGGCTAGCAATTAGTTTCTCGGTGCCGGCCACCAATACTTCGTCACGCATCATCAACAGGTGGGCTTCGATGATGGCTTGTGGATCTTGCCTTTTGCGGCCGGCCATTTTGTCGCGGATACTTTCCAGCTGAACAATGCTGGTAGCTACTGCGGTCCGAAATCTCTGCTGCTCCTGCTCGATTTGCTCATCGCGAACGTGATACTTGGGAACTTGAAACTTACGCCGATCAATCAGGTGAACCAGGCCGACACAAATCCCCGGGGAGGCGTCGATGCCCTTGAATACTTTGGGTCGCCGGCGAGTCATTCAGACCTCGTACCTCACTCTTCCTCGCCAAATAATTCAGCGATGAGTTTTCCAATTGCATTGAGCGCCTCGCGACTGTCATCTCCTAAAGCAATTACCTCGATCACGTCTCCCTGAACAGCCGCCAACTGCAAAACGCTCATGATACTCTTGCCGCTAACCTTTAGATCTTCCTTGTTCACTTCAATGTCGGACGAATATTGTAAAGCGGTCTTGACAAATACCGCCGCTGCCCGGGCATGCATGCCCAGTTTGTTTTTAATTTCGAATTTCCCCCTAGATTCTCCCAAAAAAGACCTCACAGTTGGTTGTCCGACCGATTTACCCGCTCTTTGACGAGCACCTCCGACGCCAAGACAATGTTGTCGCGACCCTCGCGGGCAATAGCCCGGGCCATGACCTCAGGATTGGAAAGCTCGTGAGTCCGCAAGTCTATCATCTTGAGCAACATGGCCAGGTTCAAACCGGAGATGACTTCGACCTTGCCCGGCACCATCCGGGCCAAAGAGAAATTGGCCGGCGAACCGCCAAATAGGTCTGCTAGAATTACGACGCCATGTCCGTTGTCGACCGCCTTAATCGCCTGATCGAGTTGCCGCCCAACTTCGTCGCTCGAGGCAGTCGTCGCCACGTCGACTGCCTCGACTTGCTTCTGAGGGCCGACGATGGCTTGCATAACATCGAGAAAAGATTTCGCCAAACCATCGTGTCCAAATAGAATCAATCCCACCATTCTGTATTCTCCTGCTTCTAGTTGCAAAACCGACTCAACTAGGCGTTTTCACAACTAGGTCCGATTGATATCTCGGTGTCTGATCACTAACGGCCCCCCGTCAGATCTTAAACGTTTGCTAAGTTCTTCAACGATAGCCACCGAGCGATGCCTTCCTCCGGTACAGCCGATGGCAACCGTCAAGTAGCTCTTGCCCTCACGATCGTAGTGAGGCCGAAACTTATCGAGATATTCGGTTACGTGTTCAATCAATTGACCGGCCTCGTCAGCGGCCATGACAAACGAGGCCACTTGCGAGCTTAATCCGGTCTCTCCCCGCAACTCCTGAACAAAATACGGATTGGGCAGGAAACGAACATCAAAAACAAGATCGGCCTGGGACGGAATCCCGTACTTGAAGCCGAATGATACAAGCACGACGTTCATTTCGTGGCCGGGCTGAATCTGTGAAAAATGTTCGCTAATAATCCGCCTGAGTTGATGGAGAGTGAACTCAGACGTATCAATCACCTGATCGGCCTTTTGCCTCAATGTTTTTAGTATTTCACGTTCGCGACTGATGCCTTCTTCGACTGTGCTCTCCGGGGCCAGAGGATGACGCCGCCGGGTTTCGTTGTAGCGTCGGATGAGAACCTTGTCGGAACAATCCAGGAACATGACCTCGACCCGGCTGCCTTCGGACTTGATTCTATCGATGTTTTCGTGGAATCCGTCGAGGAAGCGGGCTTCGCGGGCATCTACAACCAGAGCTATTTGTTCGATCTCGTCGGTGGTCCGCGGGAACAACTCGATCAGTTTTGGTAAAAGTACAATCGGTAGATTATCGATGCAGAAAAAGCCGATATCTTCAAGCGCCCGGATTGCGGTACTCTTGCCTGACCCGGAAAGGCCGCTGATTATTACGACTCGGGCGGGTCGCCGACTTTCTTCGATATCAGGCAACTCCATCTTCATTTCCCCGATAAATACCTTTGTCGATCAAAATTACTCAACACCGGCTGTCTTCCTCGATAATCTCCGAAAATACCAAATCTGCATTATCAGCATCCAAGATACGCTGGCGAAAACTCACATCCTGGAACAAGCGATTCAGCCTGGCCAATGCCTTGAGATGACTGCCCTGAGCTTGTTCGGGAATCAATAAAACAAAGAAAAAAAACGTCGGCTTGCCGTCAAACGAGTCAAAGTCTACACCCTGGCGACAACGCCCAAAGCATGCAACCAGCATATCGAGACCGGCGACCCGGCCATGAGGAAACGCAACGCCTTCTTCTATTCCGGTTGAACGAAGCTCTTCGCGTTTCAATAAGACTTGCAGCAACTGCTCCCGATCTAGTTCGGGGTGGTTACTGACCAGCAAGTCTACCAATGAAATCAAAACTGCTTTTTTGGGGCCGGCCGGCACGGCAATCGTAACGTCAGCCTGCCCAAGGAAGGTACTAATCTTCATGAGGTGCGATCTCCCTCTCCCCGTTGTTGCCAACAACCCTGACTGGCCAAGACTAGTTGGTCGGCGTCTTGGCCTCAATTAAACCGATGTTTCCGTCACGGCGTTTGTAGATCACGTTGACGTCTTGAGAGGTAGCGTTTAGAAAAACCAGGAAGTCGTTATTCATCAGCTCCATCTGCATGACGGCTTCGTCAACCGACATGGGTTTGGCGCTGAATTCCTCGGTGTCGACAATTTTCGAGCGCTGCTCATCTTTGGGCTCATGCTCGACGATCCCGTGCCTGACCGTAATCTCCGACACGGATGGAGTAGAACGACGTGCCTGGCGCTTGTCTTTGTTTTTTATAACCTGGCGCTCTACTTTGTCGAGAGCCAGATCAATACTCGAGTACATATCCTCTGTGTTTTCTTCGCCCTTCATTACCTGACCGGAATGTGAAACCTTGATTTCAGCCCGACTTCTGTACTTGTGTTTGGCGAGTACGACGTGCACGTCTGCCGGTCGGCTAAAATACTTCTTCAGACGCTCGGTCTTCTCTGCAACGTACTTCTTCAGTGCTTCGCTGGGTTTCATGTTCCGGAAAGTTACCGAAATTTGCATGACTCCTCCCGGTGAGTAGAGAGGCGCAAAAGCCTGCGCGTGTCGCAGAATTGCGCTTGGTTAGAACATTTTCTTGCGTTTACCTGAGGGTAGTATTCCTAGCATTTCTCTGTATTTTGCCACTGTCCGTCTGGCAATGTTGATGTTTTGCTCCTTCAAGATATCAACAATTTCCCGATCACTGAGCGGTTTTTGGGAATCTTCTCCGCTGACGATTTGTCTAATTCTGTCTTTGACCGACTCAGAGGCAACATCTTCGCCATTGACTCGACTAATACCGGAATTGAAAAAGAACTTCAGTTCGAAAATCCCTTGTGGCGTATGTACATATTTGTTGGTCGTTACCCGGCTGACAGTCGATTCATGTAAGCCGAGATCTTCAGCTACGTCTCTAAGCACCAGCGGTTTCAGGTGGGCAATGCCCTTGTCAAAAAACTCCCGCTGAAACTTGACGATACTTTCAGTCACTCGATAGATAGTGCGTTGCCGCTGATGGATACTGCGAATCAGCCATACCGCCGAACGCAATTTGTCCTGGATATAGTTGTGAGTTTCGCCGCCGCGGACAGCCCTAGTGAGTGCCTGGCGATAGTAGCCGCTGATTCTGAGTTTCGGCAGACCGTCTTCATTCAATACAATAACAAATTCTTCGCCCAGTCGATAAACATATATATCCGGAGTAATGTATTGCGGCTTTTCCTCGGTGTAGACCCGACCGGGGCGCGGCTCTAGTTGGGCGATGATACGGACCGCATCGATAATTTCTTCTTTGGTAACTTTCAGCGCCCGGGCGATTGCCTGGAAATTCTTCCTTTCGACCAAAGGTAGATGCGATTCGACAATGGCATATACCAGACCGTTTTCTACTTCCAGATGGCGGGCCTGGATCAGCAATGATTCTCTCAGATTGCGAGCTGCGACCCCGACCGGATCGAAGGTCTGGATCGTCTTCAGAGCCTGTTCAATCTCCTCCTGGCCAACATCCATTGATTCGCTGATGACCTCAACTGCGGTCTTGCCGGCCAGCCGATCTTCATCGTCGGCCACCAGATAACCGTCTTGATTCAAGTTTAATATTATCTGCGCCCCGATCGCCTGCCCCTCCGCAGCCAGAGTGGACATGCGCAGCTGCCACAATAAATGATCGGTCAACGACGGTTTCTTCGAAACGATCGCCTCATAGGAGGGCAAGTCTTCGTTGGGACGTTCACGGGACCCCATCCCGGGAGTATAAGAGGAGTAATTCTCCAGATATTTTTCCCAATCGATCTCGTTGATCCCGTCATCGCCCTTGACTTCTTCCACCTGCTCCGCCTGATCACTCGCCTCGGGAACCTTATCTTCAGCCGCCTTGCCGTCTTCAGCGCTAGATGCCGAGTCTTCGGAACTATCTTGGTCCGGGGTTTCTTCGAGAACCGGGTTTTCCAGCATCTCGGTGCCGACCAGGTCGTTTAGCTCAAGCCGTGATAACTGCAAGAGTTTAATGGCCTGCTGTAACTGGGGAGTCATCACCAGCTGCAGGGTTTGTTTCAACGACAGGACTTGTCTCAACTCGGTCATGTTACTTTCTCATCGTCTAAGCGGAAACGATCACCAAGGTAGAGGGCCCGAGCTCGCTCACTAGAGGCGATTTCTTGCGGGGACCCTTCTTCGATAATCTTCCCATCTTTGACAATATATGCTCTGTCACAAGTTGACAAGGTTTCCCTAACATTGTGATCTGTTATTAACATACCGATACCGTTGTCTGAAAGCCGCGTAATCTGTTGGCGGATGTCTTCGACAGCCAGCGGGTCGATGCCAGAAAAAGGCTCGTCCAGCAATAGAAACGTCGGCCCCTGAATCATGGCCCTGGCAATCTCCAGACGTCGGCGTTCACCTCCTGAACATGTAGCCGCTTGTGAATCGGCTACTTTGCCAAGTTCAAACTCGTCAATGACTTGCTCGACACGCTCAACTGCCTGGGGACCTTTTTTACCACAGGCCTGCAGGTACAACAGCAGGTTGTCCTTGACCGTCAGGCGCCTGAATATGGAAGGCTCTTGTGACAGGTAGCCGATTCCGACTTGAGCTCTTTTGTACATCGGCCAGGTCGTTATTTGTTGATCCTTGCAAGTAACTGTTCCTTCGTCAGCTTCCAGTAAACCCATTACCATATTAAAACTAGTCGTTTTTCCGGCCCCGTTGGGCCCCAATAATCCGACGACCTCGCCCTGGCTGATTTCAAAGCTGACTCCGTCGACAACACAGCGGCTCTTGAAAGACTTTCTCAAGCCACTGGCGACCAGCTTAACTTGGTTTTTCTCAGTCACTTTTCACTACCTTGCTTTTCTTTCTTGTCGGGTAAGTGAATTATTGCTTTGGGCCTGGTCACCTTGACTTCGTCTTTGCCAAGAAAATATTCTATCTTGACTCCTTCGATGCGGTTATTACCTTCAACCACCCAGGCTTTCCCGGTGCAAACGATCCGGCTCGCCGGTCGATGGTAGACTGCCTTTTCACAGTGACCTTTTCTCGCCTTTTGTTTTATAGATACATCTCCCGAGAAAACCATCTTAGTAATTTCGCCGCTATTGGCCTGTGAGTCATTATTGCCGGCATAGAAAACTGTTAGTTGCTTACAGTTAATGACCAACTCCCCTTGAACAGCTCTGACGTTGCCCGAAAAAACCGCCTGATGCTTCTTCTGATATACGGTCAGTTCGTCCGAACGAATGTCAACCGGACCCTCCGGCTCATTTGAACCCTTGGTCGATTTCTGTTGGGCGTAACTTTCAAAACTCAAGAGTAAAAACGCAATAGCTATCCAACAATACTTCAATTCTGCCTCCGCTCCCACATACCTGATTCGAGCCTGCCCGATACTCCCTGCCTGGCTTCGAGTTTTTCAGTTTGCTCGTCTAAAATAAGTTTTTCAGCTCGAAACTCGAATCTTTGCTTGCCGTTAATGTATTGGCGAACAGTCACTTTTTCGAGTACAATCTCAACAGCTTGCCCGGAGTCGGGCAATTTTGCCTTGGGCCCCTGGCAACCTGCCAGCAGGAAGGATAAGACCAAGATCAATAACGCTTTTTTCAAACCGGCTCCGAAATCAACTAATCCGGAACCAATGATAACATCCCGGCTTTAGGCTGTAAACCCATGTCACGATTGGTTTTTAGGACGTGTCTTCCATCTTTTATGCATCCAGACCCATTCTGAGGGGTGCTCCTTGATATGGGCTTCCAGCATCTTAGACTGTTGGGTCATATCACGCAAAATAGCTTCTTGGGGGTCGCTTGCCAGACTTGCTTCGAATGGTTTTATCGCAATCCGCAAACCGCCGTTCGGACGCCGGTAGTTCAGGCCTAT
>JAFDKH010000129.1 GCA_019307065.1 Deltaproteobacteria bacterium | reverse complement strand
CGCACCGAAATCGAAGCCTACCGAAAATTTTCGAAATACTATGGTTACCAGTTCTTCGTGGCGCGCAAGAAGTGATCTCAGAATCGCGCTTGGGCCATCAGATTGAGACCCAAGACATTCGGGTCGACAAAGCGCGACATTATATTTAGACCCCAGAAATCAGACTCATATCTGGTATGATTGTCGTCATAAGCGTAGTAGATTTCGGCAACCAGGGAGAGCATTTCGGCATAATCCCACTTCAAGCTGGCCTTGACCGACCAGACTATCAGAGCACCTTCGCCTTCAGGTAAAATCGATCTGCTTTGTCTTGAGTTCACGACGATTGTGCGGCCCCCGGCAAAGCTTACTCCTCCCACCGAAAGATTCTGGGTTGTGTAGGTTGCCGGTTGCTTGAATCCGAATTTGATACCCGGTGTCAGCCGCGTTGATGGAAAATGGTAGTCCACCCCGACTGCCGCCCAATACTCGGGACTTGTCTCGACCCCATCGGGATAATTCTGAAAGGGCGTAAAGCTGGGCACCTCATGCAACAAAAACGACAGACTTCTGATGATCGCATCCAGATGTATCCGGAAATATCCATACTTGAGTGAAAAATTCACGTCGAAAGCATAGGCAAGCTGCTGGCTCATTTGGCCGCGTTCGTCCGGGTCTAGCAGGTTGTGAGTCAAGAACGTCCCTTCATGCTTGATCACAAAAGACAGGCCGCCGTCATATTCCTCCGGCAAAAAGAACAAAGTCTCCATGTAAGGGTCGTTCTTGTAAAGTTCGAAGTCGATCGAAGCGCCGATCTCGGTTCCCTGGTGATAACCGACCTGGTACGAAATTCCGCTGAGATACAGCCCCCTGCCGCGTACACCTTCGTGTTCGAATGTCCCGCGAGTGAAATAACCCCCGTTGACTTCGACCACGAATCCCTCGATGTCGACGCCCAAGCCGGCCATTGTTCCGTAGTTGGTAACCAGTTCGGTCTGCGAGGTGTCACCGAGGGTTTCTCTGAGTTGGGCCGTCTTGAGACCGACAAAACAATATCCCCAGCCAATATTGAGTTGCAGCTTGACTGCCGGGACAAATGTGGCCCTGAGAGGAAAAATATCATCAGCAGCCCAGGAGAGTGTGTATGAATATCCAAGTCGAAACCGATCTCCGCTCAAGGGGAACAAGGTCAACTCGATGTTTTCATCATCGGTGAAGCCGTCCGAAAAATCATAGGTCATCCGGATATAAGAACCCTCGTCATCCAGATACTGTGCACCGATCCTCAGAACTAGGGCCGCCTCGGCATTGAAGTTTTCGAAGAAAGCCGGCATTTTTTTATAAAGCACCAGGTGCCCAAAGGTCTCGAAACCGGTGTACTTGGTATCGTAGTTGTCAAAAAAGAGGGTGTTGTTTTCATTGGCGCCTATTCCGATACCCGGGCTGTTCACACTTGTTTCGCCAGGTTCAACCAGGAAATTATTTTCGGCTAGCACCCAGCTCAAGCGAATGTCCATGAAATCTCCGGCAGAGGCCGAAGAGTTGAAGACAGCAATAACCAGCAGGATCCAGACAGCCCGGCAGCGGTTCATGATGTGCTCCTTTTAGCTCTCGTGACTGCTTTTCTTTTTTCTCTTAGCCAACCAATTTCGAATAATGATTTCTAATACGAGAACAATCAGGACCGGTAGAGTTACTGCGCCTAGACAACCGGGATAAATCCAGGCACCCGACCAAAATTCGAGCCAGTTTTCGGTAAGCCCGCTAGCCATGACTGGACAAGGTATCCATAACGCAACCAATGCGGGAAGATATGACCAACTAAAGGCCGTGCCTGGACCAAGCCATAACCAAATGCGCCAGGTAAGCAGAGCAAATACCAAATATGTCGGCCCATATCCGAGCAAGGCAGCCGGCACCCATTCCATCACGCCGGCAAATCCGTTGTAAGTCGTGTTAGCTATTTGCTGAACTTCGTATGCAGCCCCTAGCAATGCCCAAAGTGCGCCAAACCCGGTTATGCCCAGGGCGATCAATATCGGTTTTAAATCCATTGTTAATTCGGGCTTGTTTTTGCGCCACAGCCACAAGAATAATTGCATGAGCCCCAAAAAGGCCCCAAGCGCAACCGGAGTTGCCAGCATGACCGCCCGACCGGCTTCTGCCTCAGTTGGTCCACAACCCGCCAGGCAGCCAATCGCCACAATAAAAATAATGCCAAATTTGTTATTGCCATTTCTCGACATGGTTCCGCTACGCAAATCTACTCCATCCCTGTATTTTTGATTCGATAACGTATTATTATCACCTATTAAGTATTCAGTCACTTGACTTTTTTGAAGCCAAAAGGTCTGGTAGAATCAATACTAATTGATATTCACAGAAAGAAACAGGAGAATCATGAAAAGCGCAACGCAAATCGGGGTGGTGCTAACAACATTCATAGCACTGGCATCCATCAGCTTCGCTGCTGGAAAAGATCCAATCAAGGATAAGGTTTCGCTTAAACGGAACTCTCCGGTGATATTCCCGTTGTATTCGAAAAGCGAAAAGGGTTCAGAACTCGGGATTGGAATAGCCGATCGGGCCGGCTCAGAGCTTTTTGCGACAGGCAACTATAACCACTTCCATCTCAAGCAAGTATTCAGCATGGCTCGCGGCCATCGTTTCAGTGCTGAGCAATTGTCAACTCTTAACTACGTCACTAAGTCCGTCAGAATTCTCGGATCACAATCCGGAGTATTCGGGACCCTGGAGAAACTCCCCAACGGCAGCTGGATGTTGAAATTTACGGTCTTCAACGTCGCCAGTCGAAAACAAAAAGAAGGCAAGCAAAATCTCGGCTCCAATATTGCATCTGCGGTGGCTAGCGGAGGAAGAACCATCGCTGAAGCTGTTGCCTCACTCGATGGACTCAAACTGACGAACGCTGAAGCACAACCGCACACAAAGTCAGAGGCAGCCATGGAAGCCTACCTCACCTGCCACAGCATCTTAATGAATCAACCGATGGGTCTTCGAAAGTCACACGTAATCAACCCGAAACAAATTATCCTGGCCAGAAGAGGCTGTCAGAAAGCGATAAAGGCCGACCCTGATTTTGCAGCGGCCTGGGCCTCGCTCAGTCTGGCCTACTCACTCTCGTTTAGAAAAGAAGATGCGGCCAGGGCTTTAAAAAAGGCCCAGAGCTTCAAAGGCTACTTGGCATTCCAGCGCATTGCTCAGTATTGGTGGACTACCCGGTTCGAAGGCAGTGCGGAAGGAGCCAGTGTTTTACGGCAGTCTTTGAAAAACTTTCCGGGAGCACTCATTTTTCTGACATACCTGGGTGAGCACCTTAACATCACACGCGAATACGATGAAGCTCTTGAAGTTTGGAATCGATACCTGGGCCTGCTAGAAGCAAGCCCCTATGCAATGGCGCAGAAAGGTTATTCTTTAGCGCGCTTATCGAAACTCGACGAATCTATCGAAATAACTCGGCGGGCTGTCAACCTCGACACCGCCAGTATGGATCTCAAACTCGAACTCGCCAGCCGGTTGGTTGATGCAAAAAAACTAGGCCCGGCTGAAGCTATTTTAGCGCCGCTTGAATCCAACAAACATGTATTTGGGGAAGTCCTCCTCCGACTTGGATATATTTATCTGCTACAGAAAAAAGATGCCCGGGCAGAACAGTTGTTCCGGCGGGCCTTGACAATCGCAACAACGCCCAGTGAATGGCGAACTCGGGGAAGAACTCGCTACGATCTCGCAATTGTAATGGCCAGAAAAGGACGCCTGGCCGCCGCCGAACGACACTTGCTCGATGCTGCCAATGAAGGTTTCATGGTGCGAGATCTACTGAAGACAAACGCTGATTTACATGTCCTGGCAGATAGACCAAAAGTTGCCCACCTTTATAAGAATCTCCAGCTCAAACGTAAGAAACCTCTTCTAATGGTCTCTCCTTTCCCGATCGATTATTCGGGGAAAATCGTTCCTGATGCCAAGCGCCCTCCGACAATGACAGGCATTTCGTTTTAGAAGCGGTATTCCAGTTCGAGGCGTAGCCAGTGGGCCGGGTTGGGGTTGCGGGCTGCCGATGAATCTCGATCGTCCGTCCAGGCATACATTTCATAACGGAGTTTTACTCGGAAAATGCGCTCATACCAATAGGCAGCTTCGAGGTAAAACCAGACCGACTGCTCGAGATAGCCGTTATCCGATATTGCTTCATACAGGTAGCGCACCCGGGCCCGCAGACTCAGGTCTGGGATGGGCTTGTACATGACCACCAGCCAGCCGGCCATGTCCTGGCGAAAACCGCCGTCGAAAGCCGGTCCGCCGTCATCGAGCCAGCGATGCTGGTATTTAACAGTCACCGAGAGACTTTTCATCGGTAAGAACTTGAGCTGCAAACCGGCCTGCAATTTTTCGCCGGTGCACGGAACGGGCTCACCCTCGGAGGTCTCCTCGATCGAGACCTCATAACAAGTATTCAGCCGGCCTCCGGCCCCCAAATCCCGGTCCTGGAACTCGAACCACAAGCCCGGCAAGAACCAGCGCTCGACTTCGTAGTCGCCCCTGACTATAAAACGCAATTTGGGCGCTTCATTCGACATCTGGGCCCAGAAATCAGCGGTCGAGCGCAAATGAAAATCACCCATCGCGCCGGTGTAGCGCAAGCGCAGGCCGGCTTCGTCGCGGGCACGCAGGCCATCGAACTCGTCGGCGGCCGAGATCGGCCTTGAATAAGGGTTAGCAAAGTTTTTATCGTAGTAGCGTAAAGCTCCTTCGAACTCGTGTTTCTTCCAGGTAATCGTCGAGCGGAAAATAGCCGCATAGCCGCCCCCGTTGGGTTGGCCGTCGAAAGTCTTAGCAAACTCGAAAAACAAGTCAACCTGGTCGGAGCCCCAGGCGGCATCTGCCCCAACCGCCCCGAACGGACCACCGTAGGGCAGACGCGACCATTCCTGGAAATCCAGGTCGATGCCCTGGGGCAGCCAGCTGACGTCGGCCCCGTAGCCGGTTACACCGACATGGGTACGCCGATCGAAGAAATAAGAAACATTGGCTCCACCCAGCAGCTCATTAAACATATCCGGCAAGCTGGAATACGAAAAACGGGTGGTCGGCTCGAGCAAGTCGGCCTGACGTTGGTAAACCCAGGGAGCTTTGCATTCGTCCAAATGATCGTTCAGCGGATCGTCACATTTACTGCGGTCGTATACCTCATATTGATAGATCGAACGCGTTTGATACGAGAAAAAGCCGTAGGCCTGCAGCCAGCCGTCTCCGATTGCGGCCTTCTTCAGCCCAACCGCCGCACCGCGCAATCGATCGGTCCAGCGATAGTCGGGTGACTGGTAGGCATATCTTGCATCACCGGCACAGGGCGACTCACCAGTCTCAGCATCCGATTGGCGACAAATTCTGGACATGTCTTGATTATAGGAAATCGTGTCATCGACTCGAATACCGTTGGGCGTATACAGAGTCGTGTTATCGAAGGTCAAGCGCTGGCCGAAACCTATCCGGTATGTTCCGACCACCAGATCCCAGTTCTTGGTCTCCCACTGCGCGAAAAATTTTGGCAAATGAACCTGGAGCGAGGCGGCATTGGCCGACAATCCGTCCCGATTGGGATCATACGCAACATCGGACAGGCGATTGCGGGTCAGGACCGCGGTCAAACCCACATCCAGGTTCTTAAAAGTCGACACTTTTCCGGCCAGGACCATCGAAGGGACCGAATCGTCGCCGGCTACGTAAGTTGTCAAATATCTGAAACGCCCGCGCGTATCGAACATGGCCGGATCCTGGTCGACAATCAACAGAAAAGGCGCGATAGCAATCAGCTTGCGTTCGCTGATGACTTCGGCGGTCGCTAAGGAAACCGGATCGTGAATCGACCCGGCCTCATCGCGGTATTTCAAGATCGCGTCAACGTCGGCATAGGTCAGGTTTGGCAGAGCGTAAATCTCGTCGCGGCTGGCGCTGTTCAAATCTAGCCCATCCGACAAGAGTTCGAGCAGAGTCTGGTAGGCGTCTTCATCGATTTCCTGGGCAGACAGCAAATCGAGCAAATCCTCTTCGGACTCAATCTGGATGAAGCCGCCGTAATCGTTGGCCAGGGCCGTTCCCGGCCAGAACAATGTTATGCTCAACCCGAGTAAGGCTGTTGCCAACCCTGCCCAGACAAAGGCGCCGGGTCTAGTCACAAGTAACCTCCTGACAAACGCCCCACATGCCGCGATCGGCTGCCTTGGCCTCAGCTTCGAGAGTCTCGAATTCAGTCTCGCGATCTTCGCCATTTGGCGGAATATGCAGCACACAGGCATAGCCATACTCGACCATGCGCGTATTGACTTCCTGCCCATCCACTTTCACGTAGGCCAGCAAGCGATCGTAGTGATCGGTACACTCGACGTCGTAAATTAGATTGACTTCTCTGTTAAGCACCAGCGCTTCGTTGTAACTCTTGGACTCCTGGCCGTAACAATCATCCGCTCCGCCGGTAGACTCGGGGGTATCGATCATCAGGTAGCGGACTTTCTCGCCGCCGGCCAATTCGATTGTGTCCCCATCGATTATCCGCGAAACGACGGCATTCGAGGGACCACATCGATCGCCCGACCCGCAACCTCCCAGGAGCAAGGTTGTCATCGAAACCCAAGCAGCCCACCCAAAGGCTAAGTTCAATCTCATGCCGGCCTCAGTCGCTGCATTACAGGCAATCCGGGTTGACAACCCCCGGAGTACCAAAGTCGCCGTCTCCATAGGTATCTACTGCCGGGCACCAGTTGAGCAATTCATCGTTGGCGATCGTCGTCTGGCTGTCCGGATCAAGGCTGGTCGCCTTACCGACCGCCGTTGACTCCCAGCTAATCTGATCGAGCACACTATCGTTCATGCCGACAAACAAGCTCGAGCTCGAGTTGGTCAAGCCGAAATCGAAAACGAAATCGACCGCCGGCAGGTTGCCGTTGTCGTCGGCCACTGCGCTCCTGGCAAAAACAAGATAGGAGCCCGAGCTAACCCGCAGGCAATCACCGCCGGGCAGTCTAAAATCTGGATTGAGCGGATCGTCGCCCATTTGCAACAGGTTCAAATCGACATCGGCACTGACATAAACTTCGAACCACTCACCAAACTCGTCACCAGCCGCATCGGGGTTGGCCATGAACTCGGTAATAACCAGCTGCTCGCCGGTCGGCAAAACCAGATCGCGCAGGACGTCGTTGTCGTAACATTGACCCTCCGGGGCCACGTTACAAGACGGATTGGCCCCGCCCGGGGTGCCCAGGTCTCCATCACCATAGGCATCCTTCGCCTCGCACCAGTAGCCCTGATTGTCGTTTTGGTCCTGATCGGAAAGTCGCGGGTCGAGGGCGGTCGAGGCGCCACTCGCCGAACTGGTATAGGTAATCTGATCGAGAACCAGGTCTTCATAGCCGATAAAGATACCGCTGTCGCTGTTACCCAGGCTGAAGTCCAGGGGAAAGTCAACCTGCGGCAAGCCACCATTGACAAGTTGATCGTCAGAAGCGGCCAATACAATATAGCTGCCGGCCGTGACCGGCAAGCAATCGCCGCTGGGCAACTGGGCCAGAACCTCGCCGCCGGTCTTGCCGATTTGCAGCAAGTTCAAATCGACATCAGTGGCGACGTAGACTTCGAACCATTCTTTGCCGGTATCGGTACTGGTAGGATTAGCCATGAACTCGGTAATAACCAGATCGCCGGCGACCGGCTTTCTGACGTCAACCAGCACTCCGGCGTCATAACACTTGCCGTCCGGGGAGATTCCACAAGAAGTATTTTCGGCTCCCGGAGTACCCAGGTCGCCGTTACCATATACGGCGCTACCTGCGCACCAGTAATCCTCGTTGTCGTTCTGAACAGGATCGGTCAGGCTGGCTTCCAAAGCAGTCGATGCCCCGGTGTGACTGGACGAATAAGTGATTCCATCGAGTAACAGCCCGCCATAACCGAGGTTCAATACACCGCTGGTGTTGGCCAGGGTGAAGCCGAAGACCAGATCAACCGCCGGCAAACCACCGTTTTCGGTCGGATCGTCCGAGCGGGCAAACAGCAGATAACTGCCGGCCGTAACCGGAACACATTCCAAAGAAGCCACTTGTTTTTCCCAGCCGTCGGCAGACTTGCCGATCTGCAGGCCGTTCAAGTCGACGTCGCGAGCGACATAGATTTCGAACCATTCGCCGACTGCATCATCGACCAGGTCGGGGTTGGGCATGAACTCGGAGATCACCAGGTCGCCCACCAGGGGCGCCACTACGTCGCGAACTTGATCGTTTTCCTTGCAGGAAGTCGGCGGCAGATCGCCTTCGCAGGCTTCATTGGCTGTGCCGGGGGTACCCAGGGCGTCGGTATCGTACTCGATCTTTGATTCGCACCAGTCGTCGAAGTTGTCATTGGCGATACTCTCCGGATCAAGCTGGCCGTCAAAACCGTTGGCCACACCATCGTTCATTTCGGTATAAATCACCCGGTCAATCAGGGCAGCGCCACAGTAGACGCTGAGTTGACCGCCGCTATTGTACATGCCGCCCAGGTCGGCCGCGTAGGCATAATCAACGTAGTCGGGCTTGACTACCTCGAGCACGCCGCCTAGAACCAGGTATTGGCCCGGGTCGATGCTGGCTACGCCGATCAAATGAAATTTCGGGGTGCTGCCGTCGGTCTTGGCGGCCTCGATTTTCACACCGCTCAAGTCGATCGCCGCGGCAGTCGTGTTGTACAGCTCGAACCATTCCTTGCCCTCGTCGGTGCCGTCGGGGTTGGCCATGATCTCGGTTATCACCAGGTCACCGGCCAGCAGGGAAGCCTTGCACTGATCGTCGCCGCCCCCACCGCCCGAACAACCACCGGCCAATATACCGACAATTAAAACACTCAGTGGCCCGATAAGGCGGAAACTCGATCTCAAATTCGTGAATCTAGTGAGCATCACTTCCCTCCTTCTTTCTTTACTTCGGGCTGCTTAGGTGGCAACGGTTGGGGCTTATCGGCCTCGCGCTCGGCCTCCTGTTCGACTCCCTCGGTGTCCCAACCCGAATAATTCGGGGACAGTTCGCTGCCGACTATCTGACCAGGCAGCTTGATTTCAATCTGTAACTCTTCGCGGTTGTCGTGCCGATTTCTATAGCGCGTGACAATCCCGGTTACCCTGACAAACTCACCCGAGAAGCGCGCAATTCTTGAACTGCCGAATACACCCTTGTCGAAGAAAATCAACGGAAAGTCGGCCATCATGCGCCGGCTGAGCATAACCTTGGTCGGTCCCTTGTCTCCCAGTTTGACTTCCCCGACAGTGCTCAGAATGACGACTTCCTTGCCAACGAACTTTTCCATGCGGCGCAAGGCGTCCCAGTTGGTCAACACAATGTGGTTGTCTTTGCCCTTAGCATCTTCTTCGAATTGCTTGATGAAATCCGCCCGGACATTCCACCATTCGAGGCGCTCAGGGTAATCACGATAGTGCTGCTTGCCCGGATCCCAAATACCCAAGCCCTTTTTTTGGGCCTCTTTCTGGGCCTGGACGAACTGATCGTGAAAGCGACGTGAGTAAGAATATTTTGTGAAATAGGGGCTCATCCCGACCCGGACGCATTCCAGGTTGTAGTTCACCCAGTCGCCCTTTTTTTTGACCATGATATAGGCCAAATACCTGTTGAAACGGCCGCGAATCTCCTTGGGGTGATCGCGTTCGAGCCGGACGGTTTTTGCGCCGTCAAAGAATTCGGCCGCGAACTTCTTGGCATCTTCGCCTAATGGTGTAGCCGCCTTGACCGGTTTGACCGAGCCAGCCCGCTTGGCTACTAAGTATTTTTCGAAACCGGCTTCGAACAGGCGCAAGTCTGCGTCCGACTTGAAAGTCTCTTCGGTATCGATCGCTAAAAGACGTAAACTGGTATCGAGCCCGGCGACTCTAACCGTGTCGCCATCAATGACGTCATTACGCGCCAGGGGAAACTCTCCGATAAGCAGGCCGGGAGTCTCGAGTTTCTTCAAACGCTCCTGGATCTCTTTTTTGGATAGCCGCCGAGTCCTTTTTGAACCACCGAAACAATGAAGGCTCGACACAACAAAAAAGGCCAGCAGGCCGGACACAATCAATTTTCTGACAAGCGTTATTCGCATGGTCGGTTCGTTTCTCCCGGTGTTCCCAGGGCCGCTTCGGCCGGAAGCACGATAGTGTCGTCGACACACCAGTTTTCTTGCTGATCATTGGCTTCAAAAGTCAAAGCGAGATTACCGTCGAAGGCCAGGCTACCTGTTTTGGGCAGGTCTTGATAAGCAATCCAATCAATTGTCGCCTGACAAGAGCGCATTTCGAGAATTCCGTCGGTAAACAACTTAGAAGGAAAGGCATCCCCGAATTCATAATCCATATGGTCGGGCAAACTACCAGGCGTATCCATGTGTCCAAGAACCACAAAACCGCCTGCAGAAATATCCAATACCTGGTCGCGGACTACGAACTCATGCAGGCTGCTTCCGTCGAGCTTCATTAATGTCAGAGTCAATCCGGACAGGTTCAGCGGGCTGGCTGATGAATTGTATACTTCGATCCACTGCCCTGCGGTGTCATCTCCGGTCTGGTTACCACGCAGCTCAGAAAAAACCAGATCGCCGACTTCCATTGGCGTACATACTAAATCCAATGGCCCTCGTTCACAGCCAGTCACCGTCAAGAACCCTAAGAGAACAATGGAGATATACACATATTGCTGCGCGCATGAAAAACGCGATCTCGGCTTGATCAAGCGGTCCTCCACATAGCCTGTTATGTAACATCCTAAAGTTTCGCGGAAAATCACTGCCACGTCAAGGAGACTGTCTCAATCACGATCTCCCGCGCAAAAGAGGCACCTGGCCAGCAACCTGACTGCTATTTATTTGCGTTTACTTTTTATGGGCCGGATCTTCAGCTTGTCGGTCCACTTCAAAAATGCGGCGTAGTCGATGTACTCTTCCAAGACTTCCAACTGCCACTCGGCGGTCGGGGGCTTGCTGCGCATTTTACGAACGAATTCGTCCAACTTTCCGCGTCGATCGAGATACAAGAGCAAATAGCGCGCCAAGCCATAATAGGCGCCTGATTTAAGCCCGTAGACATCCTTGCGGGTCGAGGCCGCCAACTGATCGAGTTTTGGCAATGAACCGGCCTTGCGAGCTGCACGTAAATGGCGCAAGCGATAGTTGACCAGGAAGCGAAATCCTTTCTTAGTCCACGCAGCTGTTCCATATAACGCCCCGAAGCCTTCGTTCAACCAGGCCGGGATTGCCTGATAGTCGTCACCCAGCAGGGCATGCACCATCTCATGCCGTAAGTTGCCCACACTCCGCCCCAGGTTGGCAACCACCAGCCTGTGATAGGGAGAATAGAACCCAAGCGCCGAGTGTTCTTCGTCGTCAGCGTATACTGCTTTGACGAATTTTTCATATGCCTTTGAGGTTTCGAACAGACACATATCGACCGCAGGCAAATTCGACTTGTCTTTTTCGCTCAAAAAACGTCGGATGACATCCCGCTGGATCGCACGGGCCAGGCGCTCCATTTGCCTGGCCCGTTTTTCAGATAGCTTTCCGCGTAATATGAATTTCGTCTGCCCTTTTTCTTCAATTCGTGCAAACTCCGTTAGGGCCTCGACAGCCGGATGGCGCTTGTGCTTGGGCTCAGTCACACCCTCGGCCGCGACAAAACTGGTTTCGAAAACCCCCAACGGCAGGCCGACAAGCAGCAGGCAGCTTATCGCCCGGGTAATGATTTGTCGGCAACTGGTCGGTTGGCTGGCTGGCATCTTCTCTAATATAACCTTTGGCTGGTTCAAAATATTTCAGAATTCTGAGGATTGTAGCAGGCTTTGGGCAGGCAGGCCACATGAATTCTCGTGTAATCCTGGCAAGATATCACTATCGGCCAAATCGGCATGAGGTTTGCTTGTTTAGATCTGCATGAAAACCAAGCTCATCTCGATTGTATTATCTCTTCTGTCGGCAGCCTTCTTTTCGGGCTGTCTGAATGCTCAGCAAGCAGCTGACGCTGGAATCGACGAAAACGACGGCAGGGCTGACGGCAACGGGGACGGAGTAAACAGCAACGGGGACCCAGGAGATATTTCCGGGGCCGATATTCAACTCGGCGACGATTTCGCAATTATCATCCCTACTTCAGCCACGACTTGCACAATGTGTGGCGGCAAGAATGCTATCTTGGAATACCTTCTTAAAGGACGCATTCGGTTCAAACCGGGTACAACAAGGTTGCCGCAGAGTGAGAATTCGGTACCAGCCGACATAATCGAGTCTATCGAGATCGGACCCGAACAGGCCCAGGCTACTCCGGTTGACTCAGGACTATTTACAAAGACCTTAGAAAACGTCGCTGACAGCGAAATCCATCAATACCAATACCGGCAGTCTTTCTTACTCGACGGCGAACCTCTCGAAATAATTTTGAGCACTTATTTCGTAATAAATAACGGGGTCATCGAAGACCAGACGCTCGTGCTCGACAATCAGACCATCAGCCTCGACGCCTGGAATTCTTGGGGAGCCCGTTTTCGGCTGGAAGGCTTAGTGCCCAACAATACGGGAACAGGTCCAGATCATTGGACCATCCGCTTCAGCAGCTGCAACTACGACAATTTCGATCTGGTTGAGACTGTTTGTGAACTTGCCGACGGCGACACCCTGGAGATGAACTTTCGCTACCTGGGACCGGTTGAAATCGCCGGCGGGGGAATCTGTCCCAACCCGCTCGAATGGGCCAGGTTCAGGCTGGGCGACGCCGTACGTGAAATCGAAGGTCACTTCAAGCTGGTCAACAGTATCGGCGGGATGCACTGCTGGAATCAGTCCTTATTGATCATTTTTGAGACCAAACTCAATCAGATTGCCGGTTTGTACATGCAGAGCCTGACCTACCAGGGAGCACCAACTGAGATTGAGCTGCTGGACGAAAACCTCGAGCAAATCGGCACAAAATCGATGCTTGAGTGTCATCAGCTGTAATCGGGTTATCGACCTCTTGTTCCCTCAATGAGCTTACCCAAACTTCACATTTTCGCGCTTGACGACCGGGGTTTTGGACTGTTAGCTTCTTGTCAACAACCAAGTTAGACACACAATTATTTTGAGCCTTTTGATACTGACTAAACCCGGCATCCTCTTGCTTTGAGGACGCCCTATACCAGGAAGGTCGGGTCACACCATGGGGTTTGCATCTGATCTAAATCAAGATGGATTCGTTCTTTTGACGGAAGTTGATCCTCCCAAAGGAATCGATCTAACTAAGTTTACTGATTCCGTAACCGCCATCAAGGGCAGAGTCACAGCGGTTGCAGTTACAGACGGCGCCAATGCCATCATGCGCATGACGCCCTTGGCTCCCTGCCGAATGCTGATCGACAGCAACATAGAACCGGTCATGATTCTCAACGGCAGAGATCGCAATCGCATCTCGTTTCAGGGCGATATGCTGGCCGCCTGGTCGTTGGGGGTCAGGACGATCATATTCAAACAAGGTCAAGATCCAGCAATTGGCGACCAGCCAATGGCTGAGAGCAGCGGCGATCTCAACATCGATGTCATGCTCGAATGCGCGGCCGCCCTGAACAACGGCCACGATCTGGGTGGAGAAAAACTGGACGGTAAAACCGATTTTTTGATCGGCGCCCACCTGGAAGTATCCGATGACATCAACGTCAATCGAAAAAATGCCGGCTCGGTTGCCAAGCTGGCTAAGGCAGGCATTGATTTCGCAGTGCTCGGGCCGACCTATGACACTAATATCGTCGATCTGTTCGCCGAAGCGACTGCCGATGCCGGAATCAAGCTGTTGTCTTCGATTATGCTCTTGAAATCAGTGGCCATGATTCGTTACTTGAACAACTTGCCTTCAGTTCCCAACGTACCTCACGAGTTTCTCAAGCAGATGATGAAGTCACCAGTCAAGCAAAAGGCCGGTATGCAGATAGCCGCGAGTTATATCAATGACATTCAGGACCGTTGTAAGGGTGCCGTGCTGCTCGCCCTGGGTTGGGGCGACCAGATGCCAGAGTTTCTTGATCTTTTGGGACGCTAGGAAACGATGAACCAGACTTCTGCCGTTGGCTCGCCGTCAAATCGGCTGGCGACCTTCGCTGCTACCCTGGAATCCAGCGAACCGGTATTCCAGTTGATCGAGAACTCGCCCTTCGGCATGTTACTGGCCGACTCCGATCATAATATTCTTTACGCCAATCAGGCCGCTTGTGCTGTCATGGATGCCGGCTCAGACAAACTCAACAACAAACACATGTCCGAAATCCTGGGAGATACATACAAAAAGCTGGTCTTTTCAAACGATGCCGCCCGGCCGACTGAAAGAAAGACCAAGCGGCGCGGAAATACGGGACGTCAAATAGGCGAGAGGATTGCCGACTTGTTCGAGGAAGGGCCCAACGAGTTCACCGTCCAGACTTTTTGTGGAATGACCAGAGTCATCGAAATAATCAATGCCGGCCAAACCGCAGGCTACACTCTCTGGTACCTAAATGACGTTTCGGCCCGCAAACAGCTGGAAGTCGAACTGCAGTACCGTGATACTTTTTTCCACAACTTGATTGACTCATCGGTCGATGGAATTATCGCTGCGGATATGCGTGGTCACATAATCATGTTCAACAGCGGGGCCCAAAAGATATTGGGCTATTCGCAGCGTGACGCCTTTACCCACCTGCATGTTTCCAAATTGTATCCCGAGGGTGAAGCTCGAAGAATTGTGAGACGCATGCGCAGCACCGACTATGGCGGCAAGGGCAAGCTAATCCGGCATGAGTTGATTGCCATTACCAAAGACGGCATTCAGATCCCGATGAGCCTGTCGGGTGGAATCATTTACGACGCTGCACAGGAAATCGCCACTTTTGGGATTTTTACCGACTTGCGGGCCATGCGAAAAGTAGAAGAAGACCTGGAACAAACCCATGAGATGCTGCTTCAATCCGAAAAAATGGC
>JAFDKH010000128.1 GCA_019307065.1 Deltaproteobacteria bacterium | reverse complement strand
CCGAAAAGGGGGTCCGGCGCGTGTTGTTGTCTATTCCGGTCTTGTGATCGGACAGCTCGTTAAATAGATTAACGGCGATATGCGCCAAAACTGTACCAAACATGGCCAGGCCAAAATTAAGCCCGTGAAACACTCCATCATATAGAGCCACTGCTCCGGCAATGAGTACCAGCAAGATCGCCAGGAGTAAGAAGGGCGCCCGGATTTGTCCGGCCCAAATCTGTAAAGAACGTGAGAAACCCATGACTCAACCTCCGCCCTACTCGGGCTTAAGATTCGAAATCACAGTCCCGCCCCCACAAGTCCCTAATTGCAGAGTTCCAGACTGCGCTTTGCCTTTGACCGATATTTCGACTTTGACACTCTTTTTCTCAGGGGAGGCTTCGATCTTCCAGGCCGGATCCGAAAAAGCGTTGTTTATGAGCATTTCGGGCAGCATGTCATCGTAAGCCACCAACCTGAAAGAGAACGCACGGGTCAACTCCTCGAAAGCTTTGATAACATCATCGGCTTTGCCGGCTGCCAGGGCCTCACTGAAACCCTTGCCTTTGTCTTCGAGAAATGAAGCCAGCTTATCCCGCTCGACTCCACAGGGCCTGACAACGCGCTGCTTGTCGGCTCCCCCGAGAGCTTTGGCCAGCTTGTTAGGGCCGTCCGATTTGGACATGCCGATATTACCTTGAGCAAGGATCCACTTGTCTTTCTTTTTCTCAAATACATATGCAATCAGATCGTCGTCGATGATCTTGCCTTCTTTTAGAACCGGCCAGACAATCGCGGCCCGTTTGTCTTCTCTGACAACCTCGGCCACGATACCGAAAGCGACCCCTTGGGCTTTCAACTGCTCTGCGACAACCTCACGCAGCGCATAAGACTCGGCCTGAACGATCTTCTTGGGCTTGTCTTTTTCTTTGACTACCGGTGCCTTTTTGGGCGGTTTGAGTAATTCCAGTCCAGCCTGGGCGGCTTCACGCACTTCGGCGTCTTGATCACGCAGCCGTTTCTTGAACTCTTCAGGAACGCCGCTGGCTCGCGGATCAATCAGCGCCAGACTTTTCAATATCTCAGCCCGGATGACCGAAACCTCTTCGACCGCCATGCGTTTGAGCATAACTGCAGCCAGATCTTTGGCTTGCTCGCCTATCTTACCCAGGGTAATGATCGTCCCGCGTCGCAGGGTCGGGTCTTTGGTGGTTATCCCTCTTTTTAGAAACGGCAAGCCTTCCTTTCCCAGCCGGGCAATTGTGTCCTGGGCCTGGGCCTGGACGGTCCAGTCATCGTGCCGCAGTAGTGATATCCAGTCGTTAATCTTCTTGCCGTCGATCTCCGGCTCACTGCTGCAGGCCAGCCCGAATGTCCCGATTATTATTACCAGGGCAATTGAAACGACACTTCGCATGATAACCCTCCTCAAGGTTGGGCCCAGTGTAAGAACTCAATCGTCCGAGATCAACTCAATTCGGCTCGGTTAACATCTTAGAGAATCAGCAGGATTGCATTGAAATATTATAGAGTCGGCTAATTATTCGGCATTTTAGCCACCTACTTTCCAATTTTCCTGAAAAGCTTGGTGGTTTTCCTGGGTCGTATAGTCACTATAATTGTCTTTTTGATCCCTTGATCCCGGTTGACGGCCGTGAGCCTGTGTTTGCCGGCTATTAGTCGAATCTTCAAAAGAGGTGTAATGCCCAGTTTGCGCTTGCCAAGGCGGATCTCGCTCCATGGTTCGGTGTCCAAGCGCAGGTACCCGTATACCCGAGGCCTGGCGCCCTCGAGCAGAGGTGGTGCAAAATCCAATTGGGTAGTTTTGTCCGGCTGGAAAGTGAACATTTTTATTTCTTCTTCGTGATCCTGACAGATTGCTGCCACTTTATATTTTTCCCCTGGCACGACTGCCACATTCTCTATTGGAGTACGACCTGCAAGTACGTTGCCATTCAGCACTATCTTGCATCCGCGTGGACGAGAATGGATGCTCAGCCGTGTGAGCTTGGGTTCCTTTGGAGCGAGTTTCTTTTGTACATCACCTGCATCGGCAGAGACGGTATGGGTAAGAGATTCCCTGGTTGTTTCTTGTGTTTCGGGGGCGCTGGCTCTTGACAAGGCCCACCAGGCAATCAGGCCGCTCCCAAGCAATAAGCCTGCGAGAGCTGCCAAGATCAATGGCGACAACCTTTTCCCGGGTTTTTTCGAAGGAGTCGACTCAGTCGATGGAATCTGAATATCAGAAAGCTGCTCCTGCTCGCTGGCCGGTGGTGCTTCGGCACATGGCGGCGTAGGCATGCCTTTCATGGGTACTTGCTTTGAAGGGTCAGTTGGCGTCGGCAAATCTTCGAGCCGCGACAGCGACGGCATCGATTTGCTCGTTTCCGCTTTCAGCAAGGCAACGTTAGAAAGTTCACCATCCGAGGAGCTGATTCTATCAAGAAGGTACTTTTTCGACCGCATCCGCTCGGCGAACACCTCGCCGATAAAACTGGATATCTCCCGGATGCCCGCAGATACGCTGGCCTCGCGTATGTGGTCGCGGAGTGCATTCCCCATAGCCGAGGCGTTTTCGAAACGATCGGCTGGATCCTTCTGTAAGGCTTTTAGCGCAATGGCCTCGAGTTCCAGCGGCACCTCGGGTCGGATCTCCCTTATCTCGGGTATGTCCTCGTTCATGATAGCCTGGAGCGTGGCCGGCTCGCTGGGCCGCTTGAATAGTCGCCTGCGGGTCAAAACCTCCCACAGGATGACTCCCAGCGAGAAGATATCGGAGCGGCGGTCAACGGTTTTACCTAGAACTTGTTCGGGAGACATGTAGGTCAGCTTGCCCTTCATGGTACCAACCCGAGTCATATGCAACTGAGAAGCCGCCTTGGCGATTCCGAAGTCAACCAGTTTTACGCCTCCGTTGAACAGAATAATGACATTCTGTGGACTTACGTCACGGTGGACAATTTGAAGAGGTTTTCCCTCGGGGCCTTGAAAGGCGTGGGCATAATCAAGGCCATCACACAACATTGCGATGATGCCGGCAGCAAGGTGGGGGGGCATATATATTTTCTTTTTACGTGCTTGGCGCTCCAGATAGGCCAGACTTTCACCCTCGAGATACTCCATGGCTATGAAGTACTCCTCGCCTTCCTTACCCAAGTCGTATATCTGCACAATGTTTGGGTGGTTGAGCAGGGCGGCAATGCGGGCCTCGTCGAAGAACATCTCTAAAAAACTCTCATCGCCGGCCAGGGTGGGCAGGATCTTCTTGACCACCACAATCCGCTCGAAGCCCTCTATACCAGTCTGCCGAGCAAGATGGATCTCGGCCATGCCGCCCGTGGCCAAGAGGGCCAAGAGTTTGTAACGTCCCAGGGTTTTTGAATTACTTTCGGCCATTTGTGTTCTTTGTTACGAAGATTCACTCAACGGCAATCAGGATTCTCACGCCACCCCCTTTTTATTAATTTATCTCACAAGCAGCGAAAATAAAAGGGTTTGATCAGGACCAGTAAGACTTGTCAGAAAAACGTAAATAGTGGAAACTATAGACGATAGGGAAAGGTACCTGTTTTGTTCCAGAATGGACAATTAGGAATTAGTGCAAATTACTAACAATTAATCCGTAAATGGGAGGCGCACATGCGTACATCCAGGTTCGTTCTGACTATTCTGATGTCAATAACTTTAATGTTTTCAATTGGTGCTTGCGGTTCTAGCTCCGCACCCAATGACGCCGACGGCGATGGTGTCAGTGATGCCGACGATAACTGTCCCAGTGTGCCCAATCCCGAGCAGGTCGATACCGATTCAGACGGGATCGGCGATGCCTGCGACGATGATGCCGATTTCGACGGCGACGGGATCATCAACGCCGATGACAACTGTCCGGCCGATCCCAACGCCGACCAGGCCGATCAGGACGCTGACGACGTGGGCGACGTCTGTGACAACTGCGTTGAAAAGGCCAACTCCGACCAGATCGACAGCGATGGAAACGGCGTCGGCGACGCTTGCGAGCCCGGTCTCGATTCCGACAACGACACAATACCAAACGACCAGGACAATTGTCCCAACGACCCAAACACAGATCAAGCCGACCAGGACGGCGACAATATCGGCGATGTCTGCGATAATTGTGCCGACATCCCCAACAGCAACCAGCTCAACTCGGATACCGACGAACTCGGCGATGCCTGCGATAATTGCGACGGAATCGCAAATCCCGATCAGGCAGACACAGACGCCGACGGCGTCGGCAACGAGTGCGATAACTGTCCCGACAAGGCCAACCCGGACCAGGCCGATACCAACGGCAATGGCACCGGCGATGCCTGTGAGGCCGGTGACTCCGACAACGACACTATTCCCAACGAGCAGGACAACTGCCCCAACGACCCGAATACCGACCAGGCCGACCAGGACAGCGACAATATCGGCGACGTTTGCGACAATTGCCCGGAAACCGCCAATACCGATCAACTCGACAGTGACAACGACGGTATCGGCGACGCCTGCGTAATCTATATTCTAATCGAAGATTTCTTCCCGCCGGCCGGCTGGCGCGAGGCCGACGTCGACTTCACTATGACCGGCTTCGGGTTCGAACCCGGCGCCACCGTCGTTTTTACAAACGCGGATGATCCCGGAACGACTTTCAATCCATCCGTCGTGTCGGTCGACTCGTCTACTACAATCACCGGAACTATCCCGATCGATCAGGCCCGGGTGCTCGGGCTCTACGATGTGACCGTCACCAATCCCGGCGGTGAAAATGACACCCTCGAAAATGCTTTCCTGGTTTCACCCAATCCGCCGCCGGTAATCGACGACGTGGTTCCGCCTTTTGCCTGGAACGGCAGTCGCCAAGACGGTATTCTATCCGATCGAGCGATCGCCATCACCGGCTCGAGATTCATCTCGACTCCGGGCGTTCGCTGGGTTTATAAAACCGACCCGAGCCAGATTTTCGAAGCCACCAGCGTAGCCTTCACCGACACCACTCAAGTGACCGCAATTGTGCCCAGTGAATCCGGCCGCATGCCGGCCGGGGAATACACCGTCCAGCTGATCAATCCCGACTTGCAGGGCGCTGAATGGTCGGGAACATTCGAAGTTACCGAAACACCGCCTCCCAGGATTACCTCGATTGATCCACTGCGGGCGGCCGGGGCAGAGTTCAACGGGGGAGCGGTTACGCTTACGATTCATGGAGAAAACTTCGTGGCCGGCGTCGACGGGTCCAAGGCCTCATTCATCGATATGCTCGGTGAAATAGAAATGACTACCGACGCCCAGGATGAGTTCACTCTGTTGGTTTCACCGGGTGCTTTTAACATAAACAATGGAGCTTATCCGGTAAAAGTCACCAACCCCGACGGCCAATGGGACGTCTTTTATCTCTTCTCGGTAACATCCAGTGCCGACGGAAAACTGCAGGATTCCGACGGTTGGGTGGTTCATCCGGAATCACTGTTGCAGACCGGGCGCTGGCTGCATGGCTCCACGATTGGGTTCGACATTTTCGGTTCCGGCTATGTCTATGTCGCCGGCGGGTCCGACGCTGTTGGTAATCCGCTGGACATTGTCGAGTACAACCAGGTCAGTTTCTTCGGTATCCCGGGCGTTTTCCGCTACAGTCAACAGTTCGACGGCAACACTCGTGTGGCTAATACGCTCAACTTCGCCCGAAGCGGAGTGGCCGTGACACGCCTGGGGCCTTACCTGTTCGCGGTTGGGGGAACTTCCGACGGGCTGACCGCATTAAAGACGACCGAAATGGCCAAGATCCTGGGCATGGGCACAATGCCGTACTTGAACCGCCATCCGCGCGAGGACGCCGGCGGCCAACTACCTGAAGGATCATGGTACTATCGAGTCTCGGCCGTAACACCCGACGGCGAGAGTTTACCCAGCCAGGAAGCCATCGCCAGAAACGCTGACGGCAGTCTCACCATTCGCTGGGCGCGGGTCGATGAAGCTATCAGCTATAACATCTACCGCACGGTTGCCTCGGACGGGCGCAGCCAAACCGAGAGATTGTTAGCCATTGATGTCGCCGCGACAACCTTCACTGATAACGGCCAGGGGCCCCTGGCCCCTGCACCGGGCAACTTGCGCGGTCATGGCAGTGATGCCGGCGGGTCGTTATCGGTCGGAGCCTGGACATACCGGGTATCTTCGATTACCGCCAGTGGAGAAACCGTGGCCGGCTATCCCCTGGCCACCGAAGCGGCCGGTGCAGAGAACTCGATCGTACTCAATTGGGATTTGGTGCCTGAAGCAACCGGTTACAATGTCTACCGAACCGAAGCGGTTGACGATACCAGCGGTGATACATTCTTGCTGGCTTCAAATGTTCAGGACTTGACCTATACCGATGACGGCGGTCAGACTGTTGACACAAACACTGAAGCCTATGACGGTATAAAACCGCTTCCTCCAGGCAGCCTGACCCTCTGGAAAATAATCAATGACGACCAGGGGTCGCCCGAATTGCTCGAATCTGCCAGGGAGGGCCTCAGAGCCGTAACCGTCTCGCTGGCCTTTGATGACGATGATGATCCTGATACACCATCAATCCAGCGCGCTTTTCTGTATGCATCCGGCGGCCGGGTTGATGCCACGGCCGACACACTTTACCTGGATACCACCGAACGAGCCGAGATAGACCTGCTGACGGGCGGTTTCGTGGACGGCTGGACGACTGAGGCAAATGTATTCACGACTGCGCGCGCCTTTTTCGTCTTAATGTCCAGCCAGGGACGTATGGAGAATCCCAATCCGGGAGACGATCCGCCCCAGCTGTGCGAAGACGTCGACGGCGACGGGTACGACGACATCGAGTGCGGCGGCACAGATTGTAACGACCTCGATCCGAACATCAACCCGGGCGCCGACGAAATATGCGGCGACGGGATCGATCAGGATTGCGACGGGATAGACGATCCGTGTACCTGTGTGACCGACCTCGACGGAGACGGCTTCATCTCACAAGATGAATGCGGCGGCACCGACTGTTGCGATTCCGGCGACGAAGACGTGCTGGGCTGCACGGTTGACACCGCGGCCGAAATACATCCGGGCGCCTTCGACACCTGCGAAGATGGAATCGATTCGAACTGTGACGGAATCGATCCGGACTGCGACTGCCAGGATGCCGACAACGACGGGTACGAAGCGGCCAGCTGCGGCGGCACCGACTGTTGTGATGCCGGAACTGAAGCATCCCTGGGATGTACTCCAGAAACCGCGCCCGATATCAACCCCGACGCCAGTGAGATTTGCGAAGACGGAATTGACCAGAACTGCGACGGGATCGATCCCGATTGCGGTTGTTGGGATGCTGACGGAGACGGCTACGAGGACGAAGCCTGCGGCGGCACGGATTGTAACGACGCCGATCCGACAATACACCCGGGCGCCTTCGATCAATGCGACGACGGGATTGACTCAAATTGTGACGGATTCGAACCGACCTGTTTCTGGAATCCCAAGAAGGGACGCGGGCCCGATGAAGACGTCTTCCTGATAGCCAGCAAGGGCGATGACATGCTGACCACCCCGGATAATAGCACTGGCTTGAACACTTTCGAAGTCTGTACGGTCAACGAAGACCCGCTGGCGGCTGATTTTGGGTCGTTGACTGCCTGGGTCGAGCAAGCCGAGGTCAGCAATCATATAACTTGGGGACACGACGGCCTTTTGTACATCGACTTTGCTTTCAATTTCGGGGGCGCGACTACAGAGAACCTGACTTCGGTCAGCGCCGCTCGGCACGTTTGGGGAAGCCCCTTCGACCCCGAGGCCGCAACCGGTGACATGATTGTCATGCGCGACGGCTCGGCCGCCGGCCATATGGACATTGAACGAGCCTACTTCACAATCGTGAGAGTTTTCTCGCGTCTGATCGTCGTAGGAGGAATCAACGGGGACACCCTGATCGACGAAGTCTTGACCATGAAGCAATAAATTTTCAACCTTTTATCTAGCGCCTTCGTATCTGAAATAAAGGAGATCTGCCTATGAGAAACCTATTATTCGCAACAGTTGTGTCTTTTTTCTGCCTAGCGCTTGTGGTTTGTGGTGGCGGCGGCAACGAAGGCGAGTGCGATCTGGCCAATCCGAATTGCGCCGATGGATTGGTATGTGAAGCAACCCAGGACGGGAAAGCCCAGTGTTTTTCACCGCTGACAATCAAGGGCACGGTCATCGATGCCATCGACGATGCGCCTATTGAAGATGCTCTGGTTCAAGCCGTCGATGTCAACGGTGCGGCGGTGGGCACATCGGCCAGGACCGACAGCAACGGTAGTTTTACATTGACGGTTCCGGCTACCCGAGACCAGGAAGGCAGCCCGGTGCTGGATTCGTACATGCTCAGAGCGCAGGCTGCCGGCTACCAACCCTTCCCAACTGCAATCCGACCGGCCATTCCGCTGGATGCCTCGGTCGCCCAGGGCAACAACGACGACGGCTGGACAATCGAGAGCACCCTGACGGTAATAAAACTATTACCCCTGCCGGGCAATACGAATACTTTGGGATCGATTTCCGGGACTGTCCTGGCTGCAGATAGCTCGGGTGTTCTGGTGATTGCCGAAGGTAGCGGCAGAGGCCGGCCGGGCTTTACTAATTCGGACGGCGAATACACAATCTTCAACGTGCCGGCCGGCAGCTATACGGTTGTTGGCTACAAGGCCGGTGTTCAACTGGAGACTTCCGATGTAACTTTGACTGCCAGCGAGAACAAGACCGGGGTCGATTTGGCTGAATCATCGAATCCGCTTAGCACCGTCAACGGAACTATTCAGATTGTCAACGCGCCCGGAGGGCTGACTACCAGCGTCGTCCTGGCGGTCGACTCGACCTTTGTCGAAGATGCCGCTCGGGGGGTAGTCCCACCGGGATTGCACGCCAGTGAGATCGGCAGCGGCGCCTTCACAATCGAAGACGTTCCCGACGGTGAATACGTTGTCCTGGCCGCTTTTGAAAACGATCAGTTGGTGCGCGACCCGGACCAGACCATCGGGGGCACCTCAATTGTGAGAATCACGGTGCCCGATCCCGTCAGCGGCAATACAGTCAACTTGCCCGAGAGCTTCAAGATCACCGAAGCCCTGGAGATCTTCTCACCAGGAGCCGACGGCCCCGAACTGGTCACTAGCGCCACGCCGGTCTTTTCCTTCGCAAACGACACTAGTGAAGAGGGCTACGAAGTCCACGTCTTTGATGCTTTTGGTAACGAGATCTGGATGACCGAAATCGGACCGTCCTCAAGCAGCTTGGATGTTCAGTACGCCGGCCCGGCCCTGGAAGACGGGATGTACTACCAATTCAAGGCGCATTCCTGGCGTGTAAAACTTGACCTCCGGACTCCGATCAGCGCGACCGAAGATCTCAAAGGCGTCTTCTATTATTCTAGTAATCCATAAATATCGCTGACTTATACCTACCCTGGTGCTTCTCCCCCATTCTCCAGCGGCGTGGGGGTTTTTTCAATCTAGTAAGAAAATACAGAAGAACTATTTGTAGAAAATAGTTCCACCTTCACCAACGATCCATGTTTCGTTGCCAAATCCCCATACTTCATGGAGGTTGTTCCGTGTTCCTCTCCATCCTTCTGTCCAAGTGTTTCCATCCCAATGGACAATAATTCCCGCCTCCCCGACAGCCCATACGTCGTCTTTGCCTGCACCCCAGACGCTTTCAAGAGGTAGACCAACTGTCGTTAAGAACCAAACTCTAGCCCAACTATTTCCATCCCAGTGCAGAATCGTTGATGAATAAGCTCCGTCAAAAGGGTTATTGGCTCCCCCAACGGCCCACACGTCATCGGAGGCCGATCCCCATACGGAATGCAGTCTCTCGTAGGGAAACAAAGTCATGTCATCGAGTTCTACCTGTTCCCAAGCACTGCCATCCCAATGCATGACGTTACCGTACCCGCCCACCGCCCACACATCATCGGGGGAGTAGCCCCAGACATCGTTTAACATAGTCGGCGTTTCTTCCATCCACACCTCAGACCAGGAGACACCGTCCCAGTGAAGGATCTTTCTACTGAGCGGTATGTCATCATTGCCTCCCACAGCCCAAATGTCATTACTGGCAAACCCCCAAATGGCATTCACGACGTTGGTGTCATCAGTGTATGCATGTGACCAATTGCTGCCATCCCAGTGAATAATAGTCTGGAAGTCTGAGTCACCTTCATAGTCCGATCCCACGGCCCACACGTCATTGGAATCCGAGCCCCAGATGTCGAATATATAGGTAGTTGTGTCTATATTTTGTGGAATCCAGTTAATGCCGTCCCAATGAAGCATTGCGCTTAAAGGGCAACTTAACTCGTCATCGTAATACCATCCGGCAGCCCAGACGTCATCAGATGTAGCACCCCAAACGCTATTTATCCACGACCTACTTCCATTTGTCTCGTCCGTCCATGTGCCGCCGACCGTGTCCAATCGGAGGATATGACCACTTCCGCCGACAACCCACACGTCCCCTGACGATGTACCGTGAACACCATTAAGGATTGCTCCGTCAAGATGAAACACTTCTGACCACGTATTACCGTCCCAGTTGAAGATTTTACCAAACCAATCCTGTTCAATATCCCATCCTGTAACCCAGACATTGTCTCGGCTCGTTCCCCATACATTTTCGAGAAACATTTCTGTTCCGCTCTCCACTTTCGACCAAGACACTCCGTCCCAACGAAGTATTGTGCCATGCCTTCCCACAATCCAAATATCTTCGGGGTCATTACCCCAAACTTCGTATAGTGGCTCATCAGTACCGCTGTCGACTTCTGAAAGAGTGTTGCCGTTCCAGCGAAGTATGGTTCCTTTGTCTCCGACAATCCAGACGTCGTTCTTGCTTATACCCCAGATACCATTCATGGATTCATCAGCCACACTCTCCATACTTGTCCACGTGTTTCCATCCCAGTGTAGGATTGCTGCGTGATTAGTTCCGCCCGAATAGCTATCCCCGACTACCCACACATCATCAGGACTAGAACCCCAAATGCTTCTCAGAGATTCATCGGTGACTCTTGGAATTTCCGACCATGAATTACCGTCCCAGTGATGGATGTTGCCGTTTCCAGCTACAGCCCAAATATCGTTGACATCCGATACCCATATATCGAAAAAGTGATCAACTGTGTCATAATAAACCCTGAGCCATTCGCTACCGTTCCAGTGAACAATGGTACCGCTTGACCCTACGGCCCACACGTCGTCCGGTGAAATAGCCCAAATGGAGGACAGGTAATTACCTTGAGGGAGCGGATTTTGCCAGCACCAGTTAGTCCCGTAACAAAAACTCGGAAAACATCTGTCTTTTTTATAGAAATAGACCCGGTAGTATCCCTCGTCACAAATGCATACCCCCTTCCCGTTCTGTACTACGCACTCCCCATGACCTGAACAGGTAAACTCATGGCATGGATCATCATGCACGCAGGTCAATCCTTCGGCATGGTAATTCGGTTCACACACACACACTGGTTCCTCGTTCTGTGCTTTGCACTCTCCATGGCCTGAGCAAGCAACGTTCTCGCAGGGATCAATGTCTTCCACGCAAGAAAGCCCTTCTGGACGGTATCCTGGTTCGCACTCGCATACAGGCATGCAATCGACAGACTTACACTCACCATGTCCGCTGCACGTAACTCTCTCGCACGGCCTGCAATTCGGATCGTCACAGGAGTAGGTCAAAAGCAGTAGCGACATCAAGATCGACACGAAGAATCTTGAAAACATCCGCAAATCCTCTCCTTGTCCTGCAAAGCTTCTCTTCCCATTCTCCGGCGTCGGGGGGATTTAGTCAATCTGGTGGTGTTCTAATGGCACTCGGTGCTAGCAGGCCTGGGAGAAGGTAATCCGCTACGTCCCCTTCCGACTCCCTACATCCTCTAGTTCCCCGAAGATTCAACGCAAACACTATGGCTTTGGCGATATGACTCATCTTTTCATTTGAGAGGGTTGTGACACGCGATCCGATCTTGCCTCGGGAGACAGTCTGGATGTGATCGCAGTTCACTGCACAATATCGGGACATTCCGTCGTGCTTTGATAGGGCGACCTCGCTGGGAATATCACGCACCGTAGTTGTAACCGGAGCTACAGTAACCTCACCCAGATAATCTAGAATAGAATCACGAGTCAGGATCAAGACAGGTCGTTTCTTGTCAGGCTTGGCAAATTTATACCATCTAACCTCACCACGCTTCACTTATCACCCCACACTTGTTCGTCTTCCCATACGCTGTATTCTGCTCCATTTACGGGATGATTCTCGTATCCCTTGCGGTGTTGTCGCTCAAGCATGCCGTCGTTGTACTTTTTGAGAGCCTCGCGAAGCGCATCACGTGTAAACGCGGACCGGGTTGTGTACAGTTTCTTCACAACACTGTCCACGGATTTAACCAACTCTTCATCGAGTGTCATCTGGACTGTTTTCATTTCGCACCTTTTGTTGCTATGTGGATAACTATAGCTATAATACTCCACATAGTATCCGATGTCAACTTTCACCTACCCTGTCCCCATTGTTTCCCAAGGTATACCTAACCTGAGAGTTGCGGGTCTATACCTACAAAGGCTAAGCCATTGACAAAAAATAGTAGTTGGGAAACAGTCAAATAACCAGGAGGTATACAATGAAACGGTTGATTACAGTTGTGATTTTATTTGCGTTCTGTTCGGTTCCGCTGGTTGCCTCAGCTCGGCACGGACGCGGGTTCGGCAAGGGTGGTAAGATCCTGATCAAAAAAGCCATGAAAGAGGCCGGCTTGAGCGAACAACAGATTCGCCGGATCGAAACCCTGAAATCAGAGGCTGATCGGGCGAAGATCGACATTCGAGCCGATCTGGAAAAAGGTCGTTTGGACTTCGAGCAGCTGCTCAATGTCGACAGCCCAAACGAGGCAGCCGTTTTCAAGCAATTGGAGAAAGTGCACGCCATCAAACTGCTGCTGAAGAAAAACCATATCAAGCTGATGCTGCAGGTACGCAAGGAGATCACTCCCGAGCAATGGGAAAAATTGCAGACAATCAAAGCCGAATACATGATGAAACACCGCCAAAAAATGAAAAAGCGCTTCAAGGGCGCCGGCGGCCCTCGCTAATCCGGGCCAACTCGTTTATAACTATGGTCAACTCACAAGAGTTGGCCATTTTATTTTTAAGGAGCAGGTTTATGTCGAAGACAGACAACGCTAAGGCCTTTTTGCACGACCTGCCTCGTTTGAAACCGGATGAATCTTTCAGCTTTGCCTGCCACCCGCAGGTCGCCTGCTTCAACGAGTGCTGTGCCGATCTGGACCTGGTCTTACACCCTTATGACGTACTCAGACTTCGCCGGTCACTCAAACTCGGAGATCGCCAGTTCATCGAGCGCTTCACCGAAGCCGAAGTGGCCCGCGGGACTGGATTTCCGCAGATATCCTTGAAGATGCGTGATGACAAAAAAGCAAGTTGCCCTTTCGTTGGCGAGCAGGGTTGCTCGGTCTACGCCGACCGGCCCGGAGCTTGTCGGATTTATCCATTGGGCAGGGGCGCCGGCCTCGACAAGAACGGTAAAGTCGATGTGGAGTATGTGCAAGTCAAAGAAGACCATTGCCTGGGTTTTTCAGAAGACAAAAGCTGGACCATAGACACCTGGCTTCAAGACCAGGGCCTGTCCGAATATCTCGATTTCAACGACCGTCACATGAAGCTAATGGCCCGCTGGCTCGAACGCAAAGTAGCGCTCGATAAAAACCAATTCACCCTGGTGTTTTTGGCGCTATACCGCCTGGATGATTTTGCCAAATTCATTCACCAGGAGGATCTGTTTGCAAATTTCAGTGTTGCAAAAGAACGTCACCAGGCGATCCTGAATGACGAGGTCGAACGTCTCAGGTTCGCTATAGAATTCTTAGAAGCAATTCTATTTACTAATTAGTCATCTTATCGGGAAACACTGTCTGAATAATCTCGTTATGAAAACTCACCCGACGTTTGACCATACTCTTCAGTTCTGATTCACGCCGCTCGAGGACACGCACTTCGCCGGCCTTGGTCGTCTGGCCTTTGATCAGCGAGCCTTGTTCGAAAATCACTTTGGTGCGGCCGCGCGGGCCGATTGGTAAGGCATCCGCGCTAATGTTTTCGGGTGCCTTGGCCGGACTGGACTTGACTTTCTTTTGTCTTTTCTTGCTTCTTTTCTTGCGCTTATACCTCCGGGCTGTCTGGCTAGTAGACTTGTTGATCGAATTCGTTCTGATCGGTTTGTCGGGCAACGCCAGGGCCGAGTCCGAAAAGCACATAGTCGCAAAAGCGTACAGCGCAAACAGGAATCCAATTTTTCTAAGCATGCCTGGTGCCTCCTTTCGATATCCCGATTAGAAAAAGAAGCAAGCCATGTGCCAGAGTTGGTCTTGGATCTAACTGTCTGTTTTGATTAGATAAGAAAAAATAGGCGGATATCTCGAACTCTCAAAATGTGAAACAAAAGGGTTTCACCACGCACATATTACTGGCCAATGAATAGCGGATACTATTGGCGACGGCGACGGCCAAGCCAGATAAGCGCCAGCATAAGCGGAGTAAACCAGGCGAACGAACCAGGCTGACTACTGCAACTGCAGCCGCCCTTGACCTTGGGATGAACGACCGAGCCACCATCGGTTTGGCCGCCGTCGACCTGGCCGCAGCCGGTTTCGTCGGTCAGGCCGTCACAATCGTTGTCCAGTTCGTCACAGCTGGTCTCTTCTAACTCGTAGTCTGCGCCGTATGTCTCCGCGTCGCACACCCAACCGGCAGTACCTCGACAAGCTTGCATTGCACCGGCACAAACTCCTTCCTGCAGCGGGCAGGCAGCCGGCGTCAGGTTCTCGTCGGTCGAGCCATCACAGTTGTTGTCCAGGCCGTCGCACTCTTCGTCGGCCGGCAGAACACCGTTACAATCGCCCCAGATACCGTTCTGATCGCATTCTTGAATTCCGACCTGGCATTCACCT
>JAFDKH010000309.1 GCA_019307065.1 Deltaproteobacteria bacterium | reverse complement strand
CCCTAAGGACCCGCGCAAGAATAAGTTCATGGTTTTCGCGCCCAGATTCTGGTCAGATTTGGTCGCGGCGATTGAGTGATTCCGCAGGCATAGCCCGGGTCCTCGGGGAGTTGACAGGCGAACTTGGGGCTAGGTATGATTCATTCGCTTTCATAGCCGATAACTGCTGAGGCTATTGGGCGTGGGCATGATTTGCCCAAGGAGGGAGCCTGAAATGACTGAGACGAAAGAAAGACCCTGGCACCAGTATTGGCCGGAGGGCGTACCCAAGACCATCGATTTTCCTAAGAAGTCTCTGGGCGAAATATTCGACGAAACAGTCGCCAAACATCCCGACAAGACGGCTGTCATTTTCCTGGATACAAAATACAGTTATGCCCAGTTGAAGCGCTGGGTAGATTCTTTTGCCACTGCGCTTTTAGATCTGGGAGTCAAAAAGGGAGATGTTATTGGGCTCCGGCTGCCCAACAGCGTCCACTATGTAATCGCCTATTTTGCGGTGCTCAAACTCGGTGCGATCGTGACCGCCAACAACCCGCTCTACAAAGCAGTCGAGATCGAACACCAGTTTGCCGACGCCAAGGCCAAGGTCCTGATCGTCATGGATGTTGTCTGGGACGAAGTTGCCAAGGCTCTACCGAAAACCGGCATCCAAAAAGTGATCGGGGCGAATATCGCCGACTTCCTGCCCGGGGTTAAGCGATTCTTGGGTAAACTATTGGGCAAGATTCCGTCGGCGCCGATGCCGGCCGATACGTTGCGGTTTACCGATCTGCTCAGAACAAAGCCCAAACTTCCAGATGTCGAGATCGAGGTTGAGAAAGATCTAGCCGTGCTGCAGTACACCGGCGGAACGACCGGCTCGCCCAAAGGAGCTATGCTGACACACATGAATCTGGTGGCCAACGCGATCCAGACCAGCTCATGGGATACCAAAAACGTGCCGGGCAAGGATGTCATCGTCGGGGTTCTGCCGTTATTCCACATCTACGCCATGACGACAGTAATGAATATGGCCACCATTTCGGGCAATGCCATGTTGCTGTTCCCCAAATTGCCCGAGTGGGATGAATTACTCGGTGCTATTCAGAAATACAAGGCGACTCTGTTTCCGGGTGTGGCCGCGCTTTACAATGCGATCAACAATTTCGAACGGGTAAAAGACTACGACTTGACGACAATCCGGGCATGTATCTCAGGAGCGGGTCCCTTACCGGTCGAGATCCAGACACGCTTCGAAGAACTGTCCGGAGCCAAGTTGATCGAAGGCTATGGCTTGACCGAATCTTCGCCGGTTACTCACGCCAATCCGCTTTATGGGCGCCGCAAAAACGGGACAATCGGATTTCCGGTCTCGAGTACCGACGCAAAAATAATGGATTCAGAGACCGGAAAAGAAGAGATGCCGGTCAATGAAGTCGGTGAGCTAGTGGTCACTGGCCCTCAAATAATGCTGGGCTATCTCGGGCACGAAGAAGAAAACAAACAGGTCTTGCGCGACGGATGGCTGTATACCGGCGACCTGGGCATGATCGACCAAGAGGGTTACTTTTTAATCGTTGACCGCAAAAAAGACATGATAAAGCGTAGCGGTTATTCTGTCTTCCCGCGTGAGGTCGAAGATTATCTGTACAAGAACGAGCACGTGCTTGAGTGCGCTGTGATTGGTATTCCCGACGACAAGGCCGGAGAAGAAATCAAAGCCTTTATCGCCTTGA
This sequence comes from Deltaproteobacteria bacterium, assembly GCA_019307065.1. Lineage (GTDB taxonomy): Bacteria > Myxococcota > B64-G9 > B64-G9 > B64-G9 > JAFDKH01. Next base: position 2,961 of record JAFDKH010000309.1, on the reverse strand, counting down.
AACCCGAGTCCAAGGGTAAAGTGACCGAAGACGAGATAATCAAGTGGGCCAAGGACAACATGGCCGCCTATAAATATCCCCGGCTTTTGGAGTTCCGGGATGAGATTCCCAAGGGGACTGCCAACAAAATCTTGCGCCGGGCCTTGAAGGAAGAAGAGCTTGCCAAGATGAAAAAACAAAAGGAAGCCGGGGCCTGACAAAGCACCTAGTCGGTCCACTATTTGAAGTGGGGTTTTATCCGCCGTAGCTTTAGCGAAGGCGGGTATTTGTGAGGCACAACATGTGTTACAAACAAATTCCTAGCTTACTCTGCTTGCTGTTGAGTTGCCTGATGGGGAATGTCTCCCAGGCACAAGATCTTCTTAGCAGCGAGAAAAAAATCACGGTTCTTTTTACTACAGATTTGTACGGCCGCTTTAGAGAGGTTAGCTGTGGCAAAGAACCGCCGGCCAGTGATTTCGCCAATTTAGTCGGTGCAATTGCCAATATCCGGCAAGCCAACAAGGCTGCCGGTCAATTTCCGCCCTTGGTGCTCAACGGGGGAGACAATATAGGTCCGCACGCTTTTGCGCGGTTTCTTTTATCTCGCGGGGCTGAGGGTGCCCGGTTGCTGACAGGCTGGATGAAGCGCGCCGGTTATGAATTAGTTGCGCTAGGCAACCAAGACTTCTACTCCTTCCCCGGGAGATTTTTGGCATATCTGCAGGCCGGCCGGGAAGCCGGTCTTTTGTTCTCGGCGGCCAATCTCGACTGTGCCCCGGCCGGCGAAGGTATTTGTGCTTATATAGGCATTGGGCCCAAGCGCTATCGTTTATTTGAACGCGGCGGCCTGCAAATCGCGGTCTTGTCGGTTATCCACAAGCGCCTGGCTGACCAAGCTCCGTCCTCTCATCTGCCCGGAATAACCGTTGCCGATCCTTACTCGCGCGCCAAGCAGATCGTGGCGGCCGCCCGGGAAGACGGTGCTGATTTGGTTTTTATCCTGGCCCATTTGGATCACTCGGAGACCTCGCCGCGGCATGTCTTGAAGCTTGCCCGGGAAGTGCCTGATGCAGATCTGATCATCGCCAACGCATTTACCTCAGAGGAGGGCGAGCGCAGAATCGGAGTCATTCGCTTTGCCGACGCGGCTTCTCCGATTGTCGGCAGCGATTTATTCGGACAACATCTGGGGCGAGCTGACTTGTCGGTCGTTCGCCAGGGAGATCGCTGGAAGGTCAAAACTCTGACGACCATAGATCTGGATCCTTCAAAAGTTGAACCTGATCCGGTTGTACGAACCGAACTGGAGAAGGAATACCGGGCCTATTGCGATCAGTGGGATCAGCCGCTTGGCAAAGGGCGCCTGAAGGAACCGCTGAGTGCGACTGCCTTCGAATCATATTTACTTCAGATCTTGCGCCAGACAACTCGTAGTGAACTGGCTTTTATTAATCGCGGTTTAGTGGATCCACGGACTGTCTTTCCAATTGAGGGTGAAATAACTCGGCATGATTTTTTCTCGGCCTTGCCGCATCGGAATAATGTCTATACGTTCAAATTGACGGTCAAGGAGCTAACCGCACTTTGCGTAAGCCTAAAGCGCGAACAAGCAAGTTACGGGTCGGTTGGCCTGTTAAATAGCGGGCTGCAATGCGGAAAAAAGATCAGGGTTAATGGCCGCGTACTCGAATCGGGTGATTCCTATTCGGCCGTGACAATTGAATATCTGGCCAAAGGGATGCAAGGCTATTTCAGCAATCAGGTTTCCAAGATGGCTCTTTTCCGGCAAGGCGACCAGGCCCCGGTCTTGGGTCAAATTGCCAGAGATTTTCTGTCCGGGCCGCAATTCAGCGGAGCCAATCCCCGCCCGATCGATCTCAAGTTGAACTTTCCCGACCTGGCCAGAAAACTGCGCTGGATATTCGAAGGGACGGTCAACTTCAGCCTGGCTGACACCAGAATCGAAAACGGACCGGCCTACGAAGAGAGCCAGCTGACCAGGGACGAATTCATTGCCCTGAAGGGCGAGCTGCGCGGTAAACTGGGTGCCGGTTCTTCGCTGCACGCCTTTTCCGCCGAAGTCTGGATGAAATACGCACGCAGTTCCATCGCTAACGAGGATTTTGTCGAGAGTGAGGACTTGACGACGATCAACCTGCTTTACAAGTTGAATGTCTTCAGGAGCCAGGATTCGGGCTGGTACGTACCCGCTTTGTATCTTGAAAGTAAAACAGAAACCGAAATCACAAAGCCGGAGGAGAGAGATTTTCATCATCTCGAATTAACCGGCATAGCCGGTGCTCGCTTCAAAATAATCCCGACTCTCGAAGCCAAGATTGGTATCGGTGTGCGCGATGAGATGTTCGACGAGGGCGGCGATCCGGTCTATGGTATTGAGGTCGGCTATGACATGGTGCGCACCGATTTGTTTTCCATCTTGGGCAGTCCCTTTAAAATGGAATCCAGATTTACAGCCTTTTTCGGAGATGTCGGGCGCTCCAATACCCTCAAGGGGCAATGGGTCAATCGCTTCTATTTTGCACTGGTAGGACCAATCTACTTTAACGTTACCCATGAGTTGTTCTTTTACCGCTATTCTACTCGAGATTATGGACTGGCTTCTGACCTGACTTTCGGATTGTCATACCACGCCCGAACGTCAGTCCAGACCTTCTGATCGGGAGGCAGAAATGAAGATGGATCTCGAATTTATTTCTCGATTGGTGACCAAGAACGACAGCAAAGTGATTTTGGTCGTGCTGGATGGTATCGGGGGACTGGCCGGGCCACAAGGCAAGACTTCTTTAGAAGCAGCCCGGACTCCCAATCTGGATGCCTTGGCTAGATATGCGATCTGCGGTTTTCACATTGCGGTTGCGCGGGGTATTACGCCGGGATCTGGTCCGGCGCATATCGGCTTGTTCGGCTACGACCAATTCCGCTACACGATAGGTCGTGGAGTGCTGGACACAGACGGAA
>JAFDKH010000127.1 GCA_019307065.1 Deltaproteobacteria bacterium | reverse complement strand
GTCGGGACCTACGATGTGGTCCTGGTGATATCCGGCATCATGGTGCCCGGTACGGGCCTGGTGCCGTTGGGCATCAGCGCGGGCACGGATTCGACCGACGGGAACGATCGGCCTGACGGAGTCATCGCGGGTCCGATCGTGCTCACCTCCTCGGATGGATCGGACGTGATCTACGGAGACGAAGCTCAGCGCGTCGTCCTGGCCATAGCCTTCAACCTGAGGAGCCTCACTTCACAAAGCCTGCAAAGCTTGAGATTGGCCGGCCGTATCATCTTCGTCGACAGTTTCGAGGGCGATCACACCTTGCCGACATTCATGCTGCCCGCCGACGTAGCCTACGATCCTCCCACGCGTCACCTGGAGGTCAACCAGCTTCCGTCGGAAGCCAACTGTTTCCAGGCGGTCTTCAGCACCGAAAACGGCAGGAAGTGGAACATCTGGATGGAGCAGGCAGCCTCTTTCGATCTGCCCTCCGCTCCGCCCGAGGGAGATCGCGCTACCGGCGCCAGTTTCATAAGCGTCGATCTCGTGTCACCGACCGACTTCCAGGATCTGGCAGCCTTCAACGATACAAATCTCGGCGACCTGGCGATGCTGGTCGAAGCGTTTTCATACCTGGAAGTACGCTAGGTACTCCGAGTAAAATGAGTTCCTTTCTCCGAATCGTTGCGGTTTCAGTTCTAGTCTCCTTTTTTATATCTTGCGGCGGGCGAGAGAAGTGCGAGCGTCAATCAGACTGCGATCCACCCGAACTATGCTTGTTCTCCGGTAACAAGACCGATGACTATTACTGCCTTGTGCCTTGCGACAACGACGAAGATTGTCCAGGTTCTCAAAAGTGCACCGGAAAAGCAGCATCCTGCGCTTTCTGCATGGATGTAATCGACGTGTGCGAGTAAAAATGCATACATGATTGCGTATTTTTTTGAATAGGATCCATTATCTGATACATTTGTAGAATAACTAGTACGAGTCATCCATGCGATATATTGCATTTCTACTTGCCACCCTGATAGTGCCGTTTTCCTCTTGCGGTCCCGAACATTTCTGCCTCGGCGAGCCCGGAGTCAACGCCGTCGAGGGCATGATCATCGTAAGGTTCACCGACGAGGTCGACACGGAAGAGAGGGCCCACAAGATTGTCGAGGGCGCAGGCCTTTCGATTTTGTACTTCTACAGGACGCCCACTTCGGCGGGGGTCAATACGCCCCTGGGCGAGGAGTGCAGTTCCGTTTGGAGGATGCAGGACCATCCCGATGTCGAATACGCCATGCTCTCGCTGATCCTCACTATCGCTCATTAGCAGGGCCTATGGGGTCGGACAAGAGATTATTGATTGCGAAAAATGTGGATCGCGGTGCTGCCGTAGCGTTTGAGTTTGACCCGTGCGAGACTTCCGTAACTATCGCTCAGCTCAGTCTCGACCTCGGTCTCACATACGACTCGACCCGCTTTTGCCAGCCAGGCATGCTTGCCCAGGGCTGCCAGAACTTTTCCGGGCAGTTCGCTCCCGTAGGGCGGGTCGAGTAGGATCAGATCAAAAGGCGCCTGGTGATCCAAAGTTTTCAAAAAATGCCCGACATCAGCAGCCACCACCCTGCAGCTTGATTCGATTTTGCAAAGCGCGATGTTCTCGTCAATCAGGACCCGGGCCGTCCGCGCGAGCTCTACAAACACGGCTCGCTCAAATCCGCGGCTGAGCGCCTCGAGCCCCATGGCGCCGGTTCCGGCGAATAAATCCAGGACGCTCTGGCCTGATAGTTGTGGGCCCAGCAAGTCAAAAATAGACTCGCGGATACGATCCGATGTGGGTCGTATGGTTCGACCGGAGGGCGCCTTCAATCGCCGACCGCGCATTTGGCCGCCGACAATTCTCATGCTGTCGAGAGAGCTTCGACCAGTCGCAGGCCGGAATCTTTACCGCCCAAATGCTCAATGACGTCCATGGCTTCCATGTACACCAGAGCCTCGATTTTATCGACCTGGTCGGCAGAACCGTTAAAATCTTTGAGGGCGCCCGAAGGGCCGCCGATCAAGGCCCGGACAAAAGATTTCTGAAGTTGTTCGAGTAATAATTTCAACGGCCTTTTGGGGGCGCTCCAGGCGATGCCGCAGGGAGCAATCAGCGGGGCAACCGCATTAGCCAGGGCCCAAGCATCCGGGACGCTGCTGTCCGGCCCGGGCAGGATTATCAGGTCGGGTTGAATCCCACTGGATTTCAAGTCGCCAACCATTTTTGCAACCAGGTCGGCCGAAAGCCGGGCCGGGGGAGCAGAATCCAAGCGGACGCTGACGCATAGCTCCCAATCGAGCACATCGCCAAGTAATCCGGACGCAACCGACGAGTAGTCGGCCGACTCGCAGCCGCTCAAATCAATTCCAAAAGAAGTAAATCCGGCGTCGAGACACAAGGCGATATGATCGCGAACCACCTCGAACTGGGCGCCTTTTGCTTGGGCGACCGGCGGCTGATCGACATGCAAGACAAACGGCGGCACCCGATCGATTTCGTTGGCCGCCTGCACGACGGCTTGGAAAAACCTGGAGGGGTTTTTCTCGCGGCGCAGTTCTCCGGGATCATAGGTTGCCGGAGCCAAAGAAAAACCGACCAGCGCCCGGTGTTGGGCCGCCGCTCTCAGAATTGCTCCGGCCATGGCCGGATGGAAAAAATCAGGCGCCCAAAATACGCTTCCCGATTGCAACAACCCATCGAGAATGCTGCGACCATTCAGCAGCGGAACCGTACTTTCCATTCCCAGTTGATGCATGACGGATGTAGGCCGCAAGGCCAACAGAGGATCGTAAATCGTATCTCGTGCCATCAAACTGAATCCTTAAAAAAAGAGGGCCCAGCGGGCCCTCGAATAATTATCAGAACATTCGAGCCATCAGCTAATCGGGATCACAAGCATCACCCAATCCGTCGTTATCGCTATCGAGCTGACCCCAGTTCGACAGCCCGGGGCAGTTGTCGTCGCATTCGCGGCATTGAATATCATTTTCGCATTCTTCCAAATCGGGGTCCTCACAACAGAGCGGGTTTTCGCAACAGGGCGGGTTCTCACAACAAGGGCCGGTTATCCGGTTACAGGGCTTGTCACCTTTCACTCCGCTGCCGTCCCCGTCCTCGCGAACCTCGTCACCGTCGACATCGGCGTCACAGGCATTCCCCTTGCCGTCGAAATCCATATCTTGTTGGTCCGGGTTCGGTATTTCTTGGCAGTTATCATTACCGGTACAAGTCCAGTGGTGCTGACCCGGATCGCAGATCGAGTCGCCGTCATCATCCGGGTCACAAGGGTTGGCGTCGCCGTCGCTGTCCAAATCGCGATTATCGTTATCGGCTACGTCGGGGCACAGATCGCAGGCGTTGCCCCACATGTCTCCGTCACTATTGCGCTGATCACCGTATTTCTCGATTTCCTGGGGCGAAGTCTCGCCGTCGCCGTTGGTATCGCAACGATAAGCAAAATTTGGGTTGCGACATTCAATCCCATTGGCAGCCTCAGGACAGTTGTCGCATTGATCACCAACCCCGTCCCAATCTTTATCCAGCTGAAATAAAACGACATATCCGTCCTGGTCGACATCCTCGAAGGGCTTGGGAGAAAAAGTACAGATTGACAAGTCGGTGTCACAACTCCAGCGTCCGGAACAAGCCGGCTGGACAAGGCGAGAGTCGGTCGCACACGGATCAACTCCATCCTCGTCCTTGGTACATGAAATGCGGTTCCGTAAGGGCCGGCAATGAATACAACCATGTTCGTCCAGATCCACGCCGCCGGCATTGTCGATATTCAAGTAACAAATACTCGGCAGCGGTGAGCCGCCAGTGGCTCCCGAAAGGCAGGCGCTACAAGCGTCAATCTGGTCGGTGACATCATGACACTGATGAAAACTCTCGGCTTTTACCTTCTCGGCATCTGAGATAGGGCAACAAACATCTTTGGCCGAACAACCGAATGTTGACAAGATAGTGGTGTTGTAAACGTCGCCACAGTTGTCGTCACAATTGCTAATCACGCTTGCGTAAACTGTTTCGATGCCCGTATCAGGATGAAACTCTACGTGCACACCGCAGCGATTGTCGAAACTACTACCGGTGTAATCGCCATCTGAACCGATCCCGTCTTGATCCAGATCATCGGCACATTTCCCCCATTTATCAGGATAGGTTCGGCCGTCGGCTACTTTTGATTTATGCACGCATACCAGTCCTTGCTTGCAATCCGAGTCGGTCAGGCATTCTGAACCGGCGCCGACTCTGCAACCCCCAAGCCCCGCAACCAGACACATCGAAAGAACCGCCCCCAAAACCCTTGCAAGAGTGCTCCTGGATCTCACACGAACCTCCTTAAAAATGCCCGCTTTATAAGCCAAAGTTGTCTACCGAACCAGCCAACTCGGCTAAATCACGGACAAAAACCACCAGTCTTTAGGATAAAAAGAAGGTGGCTCAAGTGTGTCGGATATAAATCAATCCCATCGCCATGTCAAGGGGATATTGGATCGATGTTACCAGAACTTAGCCAGTTTTTGCTTGACTTGGAACAAGCTGAGGGCTATTTCTATGAACCTCAGTATAGTGTAATCGCCTGAGGTAGGTGCAAGGAACTTCGCTAAGTATTGCAGGCTGTTGTGTAAATCAGGAGGTACAATGAACCCAGGCTCACAACTCGCCCGTTCAATAGGGGTCGCTGTCTTGTTTGGGCTCGCTATAGTTCCGGCCAGCTCGGGAAAGAATTTAGTCGATGAGGAACATCAGATCTACATGGCCCAACCCATAATTACTGAACCAGCCTGGACCCAAACCGGAGTTTATCTAAAAAGTTTTCTTTTCGATCTTCCCAACGCCGAGTCACGCCCCAGCCCTCAAGTCGGCTTTGTCTTCACTCCGGGCTTCACCTGGTCGATTCTGAACATCCTTGAGCTAAATGTTGGTTTCCCGCTGGTTCTGAATCCCGACGGAACCGGCGATCAAGAACTGAATCAAGCCAATGCGGCCAGGGCTGCCGATCCGAATTACGTCGATCCACCCAATTGGGACGGCACACCGGATTTTGATTTACCGGGCATTCAAATTGGATTGAAAGGCCGCATCCTGGGAAGTAAACCTAAAGACGGTTTGTTTCTTGCGATCGGTGTCAGGACACATATTCCGATCGAGAAGTGGGCCACAAACTATACGCCCCAAAAAACCGCCCTGAATCACTCATCGAGCTTCCACATCGACCCGTACATCTCGGTCGGCTACGCCATCGGCCGCTTCTCTCCGCAAGCTCAAGTGGGAATGAGCATTCGCATGAAAGAGGATGTTTACAACGAAGATACATCCGAAATTACAACCAAAGGTTTCACTGACATTTTCTTTAACCTGGCACTACCATTTGCCTTTGCATACGAGGGTACGGTGCCGATGTTGGAACTCAATGGGGTCTACAACCCTGACGAGGGAACCCAACTGTTCATTACTCCGGCAGTCACTTTTCTTCCAATGAATAGTCCGGCGTCGCTGGGATTCGCCTGCATGATCCCGATTCATGATTCCTCTTTTCGCAACAACGAGGGTTTTCGATTCGTGGTGAACTTTAGCTATCAATTCGAGGCACTGAGCATTCCCGGATTTGATGACGAAGAAGAAAGTGACGGGACATCTAGTGAGTCCCCACCCGCTGGCTGGTAGCTCAGTAGGTCTCCATTCCCCACATCGGCCCGGATCCAGCTAGGGAGCAAGATTGGCTGGCAAAATATTCATCACCGATGTCAAAGACCATGACAGGGTCGTCGGTAATTTCCTGGTTCAACAAAAACACGTTCCGTTGAACAAAAATGGAAAACCCTATGTGGCCATGGTGCTAATGGATCAGACGGGAACCATGGATGCTCGTGTCTGGGACAACGCCGAACAAATTGCGGCCGTCTTCGACTCCGGCGATTTCGTCGAAATCCATGGAGTCGCGGTATCCTACCAGGGACGACTTCAGCTAAAGGTCGATAATGTCAAGAAGCTTTCAGCCGAAACCGTAAACCTCGAGGAGTTTCTACCAGTCTCACCCCGCGACCGGGGTGAAATGCTCAGCAAGCTTCAGGCGCTGCTCGAGAGCATTTCCGACAAGTCGCTCAGGGCCCTGGTCGTCGACCGGCTGCAAGATGATTCTTTTCGAGAAAAATTTGCCAGTGCTCCGGCTGCTAAAACAATTCACCATGCCTACCTGGGCGGCCTGCTCGAACATACTCTGAATGTTGTCGAGTTGGCCGATCGGGTGGCTGCTTTGTACGGCGAACTCGATCGAGATTTATTGTTGGCCGGAGGGTTTCTGCACGACATAGGTAAAATACGTGAATTGGGATGTGAGCGCTCATTCGAATATACCGATGCCGGGCGTCTGTTAGGCCATATTGTCATCGGGGCAATGATGCTAACCGACTGGGCCCAGGCCTACCCCGAGCTGTCCGAAGACAGCCTGATGAAATTGACTCACATGATTTTATCACATCACGGCAGCTACGAGTTCGGTTCTCCCAAACGTCCCAAGTTCACCGAAGCAATGGTGCTAAACTACCTTGATGAATTGGACTCCAAAGTACAGACATTTAAAGAGATTGCCCAGCGCGATCAGGGCAACCGCTGGTCTTCGTTTCAAAGATTGTTCGACAGGTATCTCTTCCTGGGGCAGCCGCCGGACAGCGGTTCGCCAGCAACCGATAAAACCGGGCCGGATAAAAAAACGAAAAAACAACGCCCGGACAAGCCCCTGACCCATCGGGCTTTTGCCGAGCAACTCGACGAATCGCCGGACGAAATCGACAAGCCCAAAGAAGGCGAAGACAAAAAGCAAGTTAAGCCGGTTAACCAGAATTTGTTTTCTAAACAGGAGAACAAGTAAAGTGAAGTTCGGTGAGAAACTCATAGAGGCAGGTCTCATCGATCAAGCCCAACTGGATGCCGCCCTGAGCCATCAAGGCCAAACCGGCCAAATGCTTGGCGAGGCGCTGTTGGAACTGGGCTATATCAGTGAAGAAGATTTCTTAAAATTCCTGGCTCAAGAGTTTGAGACCCAGTTTGTTTCAACTGAAAAACTCGCCAAGGCAAAATTAGATCCCGAGTTGCTACAGATGGTACCGGTCAAACTGGCCGAGCAGCAAATGCTGTTCCCGATCATATTAGGCAAAGACGGAAAAACGCTGGGCGTAATCAGTTGCGAACCACAGAACACTGAAGCCATCGACGAAGTTCGTATTGTGACCGGCATGGAGATCATCCAGGTTTATATCGCCCAACGAGATACCATTCGGGCAATGATCAAAAAGCACTATCGCAGCGATCTGCATGCTTTCGACCGGCTCGATTCCAAGGATCAAAAAGAACTCGACCAAATGTTGGAATTATACGGCAATCGAGTACTCACCGAAGAAGTCATTGAGGTCGAGGAGGAAGCCAAACCTCGTTCGAGCGGTCCGGCTGTAGCCGAACTCGAAGGTTCCGAAATTCCCCCGAGAGACCGGACGTCCTCCTGGACGCGGGCGATCGAGCATGTTCGTGAAGGCTCGCTGTTTTCTGACAACGATTATCTCGAGACTCTTAATATTCTCGTCGGCCTGGTCGAAATGCACTTGCCCAACCGTCAGGGTCATTCCGCCAGAGTGGCCAAACACGTCAAAAACATTTCTGAACATCTGGAACTGACCGAGATGGAAGTCAACCACAACATCACCGCGGCTTATTTGCACGATCTGGGTAAACGGGCCTCGTCGCATGTAACCCTGCTCAGCATCGGCGCCAATAAAGAACACCGTCACCGGGCCCAGCGCTATCACCTGACTCCTTCGCGTCTATTCGACTCGGTCCACCTGCCGCGTCAGGTCAATCAGATTCTGAGTCATCTTTACGAAAACTACGACGGCAGCGGGTTACCCGAAGAAATCTCCGGCGAAGCTATTCCACTCGGTTCGCGGATTATCGCCGCAGTCGACGCTTACGACGATCTGCTCAACAACTCGGCCAATCTGGTCGGGGCAATCCTCGAACCCGAACAGGCCCTGGCCCGGCTCGAAAAAGAAAGCGAAATCCTGTTCGACCCGCAGGTGATCGAGTCCCTGGTAAAAGTCGTGCATAGCGAAGCCGCTAAGCAAACCTCCTCGAGCTCTCGGATCGTGCTAATCGCCGATCCCGACGATGCTGCGACTGCCGAACTGGAGCAAAAATTGGGCGGTCAGGATTTCGATGTTCGAGTTGCCCGCGATAGCGAAACCACCTTGGAAATCCTCAAGACCGGGGAAGTATCGGCGATTATTCTTGAACTCGAATTGATACCCGACGACGGGTTTTTTATCTTGGCCGAAATCGAACTCCTGGTTCAAAAGCCGATTGTCTTCATGATGGCCAGTGATCCGGAACCCGAGCTGATCACCAGGGCCTTCAAAGATGGTGTTGCTGATTTCATTACCAAACCGATAACTCCGGCCGTGGTAGTTGCCAAGCTCAATAAAGAACTGCCAACCATCGAAGAGCCGAGCATGGATCTCGATTACGACTCGGTGCCCGATTTGACTGATCAAGCCGTAACCCAACCACCCCCTGAAGACGATGGTCCAGCCCCGGAGATTGTCGACCCTGAAACCGGGATCACCATTGAAATTGAGGCAGAGGATGACTCAGCCGAATCGAACGGCGAAGACCTGCCTTCGACCTCATCGGTCACGTTATCCGGAGTCGGCGGCAGCCATGGCAATGTCATTTCAGGTGCCCTGGATGGCAAAACCTCTCTTTCTCTGATTCGAGCCCTTTCGGCCAAGCGCCGCTCGGGTCTGCTCTCGCTGCGCGATGGCGATAACAAGGGCGAAATATCTTTCAGCCAGGGCCATGTTTTTCAGGCAACCTACAAAGAGATTCAAGGCGAGGAGGCCTTTTTAGAGTTGGCCAGCTGGCGCGATTGCATGTATCGATTCGACCCCGAGATAATACCTACAACACGCGGGATCAAGACCCCGACCGGCAAGTTAATTCAGATTGCTTCGTTGTCAGCCTAGAGTTTCTTCCCAGAGAAACTGTACACAACCAGGTCGTAGGTGTCGCCGACAAAGATGGCGTCGCCGGAGAACGCTATGCGCTGGGCATGGCCCGGAGTGTCCAGGGTCTGGACTTCAGCCGGGGAAGCAGGATCGCTGATGTCCAGCACGTGAATACGCATACCCGCGGACAGGAAGGCATACGGATAATCGACGGCGACGTCACAAAGGAAGTCGCCCGTCTGAGGCTTCCATGTTCCAATTTCCTTCGGCGAACCCGGATCGCTCGCGTCCAGGATCACCAGTCCGTAAGTGCCGCTGGCGACGAAGACCAGACCGTCGCGGGCCGCGATGCCGGGCCGGCCAGGATTTACTCCCGCAAGCGGGAACTGACCAACCTCTAGCGGCAAGGCGGGATCGCCGATGTCGAATACTTTCAGCACGCCCGAGGTGCCCCCGCTGATCACAAAGGCGTGATGACCATCGAGAGCGATGTTTCGGGCTCTCAAGTTGGAATCGTTGAAGCAGCCGATGATCTCCGGTCTTGCTGGATCACCGATATCGACAGTCAACAGCATTTGCCCGCCCACCAGGTAGACCACCTGGCCGTCGACGGCCACCGCCTTCAGATCGTCATCCACGTGCAGCGAGCCGATCACCGGCTGGGCCGGCTTGCCGGGATCGACGATTAGCAGGCCCCCCTTCTGCACTAGCGTCTCTGAATAGGCTACCAAGGCCAGTCCGTCAGCCAGTCCAAGTCCGGGTGTGGACAAAATATTGTAGTCTTCGACCAGCTCGATCTGCAGCACTTGCCTGGGCGAGGCGAGCGTGCCGACATCGAAGATCGTCAGGGCCCCTAAGCTGTCGGCCGTGAGCAGATACGAACCTTCGACGGCGATCTCACTCAGATAGGCGCCTCGGGGAAGCGGATGCTGGTCCTCCTTAGTGGGCGACTCGGGGTCATCGAGATCGAATTCGAGCAGGTCTTCGCTCGTGGCTACCATCAGGTTTTCGTTCTGCAGATCCAAGCCGCGTACGCAGTGCCCGCCACTGTAGAAGCGTCCCGCCTCGACCGGGGCTGTGGGATCCGACAGATCCAGGACTAAAACCTTTCCATCGTCGCTGCCCAAGTAAGCGTAATCGCCCGCGGCCACCAGTCCCCAGCCGGCGTTCGGAGTGAGATACAGGTGACCAGGTGGAGGCCGGCACCTTTCCGGAAAATCTATCCTGCCAACCTGCAGCGCCCGGGCGGGATCGGCCATGTCGACCACCCTCAAGGCGCTGGACGTGCATCGGAAATCGTCGTTTGACTCCGTCCCGAAAGTCAAAAGAAGATCACCGTGAAAGACGATATCGGCGGCCAGGCCCTCGACCGTGCCGATCTGAACCGGTGCTTCCGGTTCGCTGATGTCGAAAACAATCGAGTCTGCCCGGTTGGAACCGACGACCGCCAGATGACCGTGGATGTCCACTGCCTGGGCCTCGCCGGGAATAGCCACAACCCCAAGGACTCTGGGCGAGACCGGATCGCTCGCGTCCACGATCTTGAGCCCGCCGCGGCCGTCCGCGATAAAAGCCAGTTCGTCTACGACCGCCAGCCTGCGGGCCTCGCCGCGGGTGGCCAGCCTGCACTGGAGGACCAGGTGCTCCGGGTCGGCGATATCGTAGATCATCAAGCCGTAGTAGTTGGTCGTATAAAGCCGGTCGCCTACGATGCGAAAATCGGTCAGTTCCCCAAAAGGGATGTCCATGAGGACCTTGTACTCTGGATATTCGACGACGTCCGGATCGCTGCCCGACGGGTCGGATCCACAGGCAACCAGCAATAAGCTGGCAATACAAAACAATAGAAAAGATCTGTTCATCAAATACCTCCAGCTAGCGGACCCAAACCCGCCTTACAAAGCAGAATCCGTGCCAGCCCGCTAGGCGGTGCAAGCGGATGAAACAACAAGACTTTGTGATAAAGCCGTCCGGATTGAAACCTCGATATTCTGAATACGGGTCAGATCTCCGAAACGAGGTGGCACTTATCTTTGGCAGGTCGCACCTTAAAACAACAATGCAACATGCAAATAAAGACACCTGATAATAATGCAATGTGCACGATTGTCAGACCAACTCTCATTGCTATCTGCAGTGTTAACTACCTGTTACAGCTAGCATTATTTTGGCTTACCTTAGCCTTGGCACACTAGTTGCTGCACTAGCTCGGTGAAAGGAGAAAACACGATGAAAATTGCTGTTACGGCTGCGGGGCCTTCGCTGAACGCAACGATGGACCTTCGGTTCGGTCGTTGCTCCTACTTCATTATTATCGAGACAGCAGACATGAGTTTCGAGGCTGTCGAGAACCCCAACCTGTCCCTTGGAGGCGGTGTGGGAATCCAGTCGGCCCAGCTGATTGGGGACAAGGGCGCGAAGGTCGTCCTGACTGGAAATTGCGGCCCGAATGCCCATCAGACGCTTTCGGCCGCAGGCATCGGCTTGATCGTAGGCTGCGACGGTATTGTCGCCGACATAGTCGATCGTTTCATAGCGGGACAGTTAGGTACCGCTGACCAACCAAATGTCGACAGCCATTTCGGCATGACCGTTGATTCGGCAACCAACCAAGAAGGAAGTCAGGCGATGACGGGCGGAGGAATGGGTGGGGGTGGGGGCGGAGGAATGGGTGGGGGTGGTGGCGGCGGAATGGGAAGAGGCATGGGCCAGGGCCGTGGTGGCGGCCGTGGAATGGGAAGGGGTATGGGTCAAGGCCGCGGCGGCGGTCGTGGTAAGGGACGGGGTATGGGGCAAGGAATGGGAATGCAACCGCCGCCTGGTCCAATCGAGCCACCAGCCGATACGGAAAAGAACAAGCCCAAGAACCTGGATCAAGAAATTGATATGCTCAAGGCTCAGGCTGATGTAATTATGGCTCAGGTCCAGGCCATAACCACGCGTATTTCTAAACTACAAGGGAAAAAAGAAGCTACCCTCGCCGATGTCGTGGATGCGAAGGAATCAGGTGACACTGCGGTGAATAAAACAGCTGTAATCGTGGATCAGGAAAGATGCGATGGCTGCTGCATCTGCGCTGATATGTGCCCGGAAGCAGCCATCAGCGTGCAGCAGACTGCGATGATCGATCTGCTCAAGTGCACCGGCTGCGGCTTGTGCATTGACGAGTGCCCTAACGAGGCGATCTGCTTGCCGAGTTGAGGCAGGCCAACATAATCGAGAACCTCGCCACGGGCACTTACTGCGGCCCGGCCGGGATAATAAGACGCCTAATCGCTCGATGGACGGACTCAGCCATCGGCACTCCTCCCATACAGTGCAACCGCCAGGGCTTGTATCCGCTCACGTTGCTCGAGTCGCGCCAGGTCGTCCGCCGGCAGGGTCGCGGCCCCGTTGGCCGCGCCCCAGATTGCGCCGGCCATTGCTCCAATAGTATCGACATCTCCGCCGCAGGCTGCCACGAAGCCTTGCATCTCGACGAATGACTCGCCCAGAAACTGCGCGGCGATGTAAACGGCCGTGACACATGACCGGGCCGCCGCGATACCGTTGCCGAGCTGTTGGCTGACATCTTTAGTTGGCGGAACTTGCCCGGAATCAAGCCAGGCGCGAGCGATTGCGAGTCGCTGAACAAATGGGTCCAATTCGCAATGCTCAGCCGCAGCCTGGAGTATCTGACCCGGATCTTTCGAAGTCACAGCTTTTGCAGTAGCCGCCGCCACCAGCACGGCGCCTTCTATGCCGAGCGGGTGGGCATGGGTGACGCGGGCTGACTGGCGCGCGGCTTTTACCAATTGCTCGGGCCTGGCCGAGTAGAATAAGCCAACAGGCGCCACGCGCATCGCCCCGCCGTTACCGTACGATCCGTCGGGAAAAATAGACCGGTTGGCTTCGCGCCAATCGGCGCCTTTGGAGATACGCTTTAGCAGCTTGGCCGCCCCGGGACCGTAGCCGCGACTCCAGCGATAGCCTTTAGCGAAGCGCTGGGCCAGGTCGTCGGGGTCGACGCCACCCTTGGCGACCAGGCCCTCGGCCAGATCCAACGACATTTGAGTATCGTCGGTCCAGCGCAGCTCGCCTTTTCTGGTCTTGCCGATCAGGCCCCAGACAAAGTGCTCAACCGGACCGCCCTCGAGCGGCGCGCCGATTGCGTCCCCCAGGGCCAGGCCCAAAAGGCTGCCTTCAAATTTGTCTTTGGTCATGTCGTTCATTGCGCCGCCGTGGCCGTGCGTCTTATTCTCCGGTCTTGGTCGGGTCAGTCACTCTGCCCATGAAAAGAATACTCCCGGTCCGAATCTCAGTGATCAGGAAGATAAACGGGTGATCGGCGCGGAAAGTCGGGGGAGCAGCCGCCTTGCTTCTACCTTTCATGACTACGGCAGTTGCGGCGGCCGCTTCGGTGCCTTTCTCGTTCACCTCGACAAATGCCTTGTGAAGCACAGCCGCAATGTATAGCCAGGCAGGTTTGCCGTCCATCCCCGAGAAATCAGCTTTTGAACGGTTAAAGGCATCAGGCATGCCCATTGCCTTGAGGGTCTTGCTCAAATCGAACATGGACGTCATCTTGAACTTTGGCAGGAAAACTTTGACCTTCTTCTCGCGCAGGCGCCCTGTCCAGCTCTTGAGGTTCTCGACTGTCAGGTCGCTCTCGAGCTGCTTGAGCCCGTCGGTTTTTTTGGGCAGCAGCAAAATCATCGACAAGTCGCTACCCAGGTAAGGCAATTCGAGGACCTGAAGGCTTTTGGTTTCGGCATACCCGAACTTATGCTTCTGCGACATAGTCGGGGCCTGGACGGTCTTCTTGGCGGTTACGTAAAAAGGTGCGTCTTTTGTCTGGCTCGCCTCGAATTGAGATTTCCAGTTGCCCTTGAAGTAGATGGCGTTGACCAGAACAAGCCGAGTCAGGGAATCAAGAAGATTCGGCGGAATCAGGTTCTTTATCTTGGCCTGGGTTTTTTCTTCGACCCACTTATTAATCGTCTTGCGGGCTGCTTTAGGCGCGCTCTTATAGTTGACCGGGGTGATTATTACGCCGTAGTGCTTCTTGATCTGCGACGTGTATGCATCCAGGAACTTGTAACCGCTTTGCGGCCACAGACTGTTGGCCACGCTCAACTTGACGTCGCCGGCTTTGGACAAAGCCTTGAGACTCGATTCAATTACTGCGAAGGCAGCATGCAGTTTCTTTTGGCCCAGTGAGAATTTTAGAGTTTTCGCCATTTGTTTCTCGGTATTGCCCCGTGCGCCGGCATAGGTCATCGCCAGGGCCGTCGAAATGCTGTAGGGCGAGAAGAATATGTTGCCGTCCGACTCACAAAGTTTCTGGTAGAGATCAACCGCGAAGGCGCTATTGTCTTTTGCACAGATTTCCTCGTCCAATAGCCCACCTGCAAACACTTGGGAAGTGAATAATATTATTGTGAGTACGGCACTCAGTGTTACCGCTTTTGTTATATTTCGCATAGCGTTCTCCTTGTTAGGGCTTCTCCAGCCCGAAATATTTGACCAGCTTTTGTTTGACTGTCTCGGGCAGGCCCCCCTTGAAAAAGAAATGCCGGGCACCTTGACTGTTTTTACCATTGATGCCCAGGTTCTCCACGGTCGGCCAGTTTTTCTTAGCCCACTCCTTGGGAATCAATTTGAACTTGCAGCTCGACTTGCCCTTGCCGCAGCTGACGATCACGGCAGTCGTGTCTCGCCCGGCAACCCGGCGAGTCTTACCATCTATTACCGCGATGACTTTCCAGCCGTCGCTCAGCGCTTTATTGAAGGACTTTTTCCAGTAGCTTTGCCGCAGCGCAAGCTGCTCTGGCTTGGTCGGTTTGCGCTCCAACTCAATCACCCCCACCGGTTTGCCCAATTTTTTCAAGCTGCGGTAGGCCGCTGCCCGAACACTGAAGATGACTCTGACGATAGTGTCTGCCGATGAATGCCCGAAACTCTCCGTTTTGTCTTGCAGCAGACTTTGCAGAACACGCACGGTCTCATCGCCGGGGAACTTGTATAGTTCCGCGGCCCCCCGGG